>JAEYNG010000100.1 GCA_023412695.1 Planctomycetota bacterium
GGCGAGGGGTCGGACATCGCCGACCGCGAGTCGCAGGCCCAGCGGCTGCGTGAGCGGCTGGAGATCCTGGACCCGGAGCTCGGCGGCGAGCCGTGGGCGAGCCGGATCCGTGGGAAGTAAGCGGAGCAGTCGATGGCGGGCACACGTCGGATCGTCGGGTGCATGACGGGCACGAGCCTTGACGGGATCGACTGCGCGCTGGTGGAGGTGGAGGGCGAGGGGCTGCGGATGCGGCCGCGGTTCGTGCGCGGCGGTTCGGGCAGTCTGGGCGACCTCGCGCCGCGGCTGCGTGCGATGGCGGAGCAGGAGCCGATGACGGCGGGCGAGATCGCGGAGCTGGCGCGCGAGTTCGCGCTGCTGCACGCTCGCGAGGTGCAGCGGCTGCTGGCGGGAGAGTCGTGCGACCTCGTCAGCGTGCACGGGCAGACGGTGTTTCACCAGCCGCCGGTGTCGTGGCAGCTCTTCAACCCGGCGGTGCTGGCGCACGAGGTTGGGATGGATGTGGTGTGCGATCTTCGTGCGGCGGATCTGGCCGCGGGCGGGCAGGGGGCGCCGATCACGCCGATCGCGGACTGGGTGTGGCTGCGGAGCGAGGACGAGGCGCGGGTGGTGCTGAACCTCGGCGGGTTTGCGAACGCGACGGTGCTGCCGCGGGGCGCGGGGGAGGAGTCGCTTGCTAAGGTGCGAGGGATGGATATCTGTGCGTGCAACCATGTGCTGGACGGCGTGGCGCGGGAGGCACTGGGAAGGCCGTATGACGAGGACGGCGCGGCGGCGGCGGCGGGGCGGGTGGATGCCGCCGCGTGCGATGAGTTGCGAGCGGTGCTATCGCGGCAGGCGTCTGACGGGCGGTCGCTCGGGACAGGCGATGAGGCGCTCGGCGCGGGCGGGTGGCTTGAGCGTTGGCGCGGGGGGTTGAAGGGGAACGATCTGTGCGCGACGGCGTGCGCGGCCGTCGGCGGTTCGATATGCGAGGCGTTGGCGCGGCATCAGCCGGCGCGCGTGCTGGTGGCGGGCGGCGGGGCGATGAACCGCACGCTGCTCGCGCACATCGGATCGGATGTTGAACGGACGGATGCGTACGGGTTGCCGGGCGCGTTTCGCGAGGCGGCGGAGATGGCGGTGCTCGGCGCGCTGTGCGCGGATGGTGTGCCGATCACGCTGCCGGGGGTGACGGGTGTAACCGGCCCTGCGCCGGTGGCGGGGGTATGGGCGCGGGCTGGGTGAGTGGCGAGGTGGAGGGGCCTCACGATCAGGAGTTGTCTGTTATTCATCGAGAGCGGCAGCCCCTCGAGTGAGCGCGTTGGTTGCGGTGCACGGTGGTGTGCACGGTCAGCCAGCGAACGGGCATCCTCCGCCGGATGCGGGCCTGCCTGGCGTGGCCGGGGCCGACGGTTCGCCGTAGCCGCCGCCGAGGCGGTCGCGGGCGTTCCAGAGGTCGGGCCAGAAGGGGCGGGCGAGGGTGCTGGCGAGGTACTTGGCACCCGAGGAGCCGCCGGTGCCCATGCCGCCGCCGATCATGCGCTCGACCATCTTGACGTGGTGGAATCGCCAGATGGCGAACTTCTCGTCGAACTCGAGGATGTGCTCGGCGACGCGCATCTGCGCGTAGTAGCGCTCGCCGGCGTTGCGTGCGCCGGATTCCGAGCCCTCGTGCTGGGCGCGGTAGAGGATCTCGAGGGAGGCGACGAGGCGGTCGTCGGGCTCGTGCGGGAGGTTGGTGTCGCGGGCGAGGATGTCGCGGGGGACTTTGAAGATGTCGTTGTCTTCGCGCGAGAGGTGGCGGAGGAAGTGGTCATAGGGGGTCGCCTTGTCGAGGAAGGTGGCCATCTCGCGACGGGCGTCGTCGTCGTCGCCGACGAGCGCGAGCATCCTGGGGTTCTTGTTGCCGCAGAAGAACTCGATCTTGCGGAACTGCACGCTCTGGAAGCCGCTGGCGGGGCGGAGGGAGTCGCGGAAGCGGGCGAACTCCGCGCTGAACATCGTCTCGAGCATGGGGATCTGCTCGATGAGCAGGTGCTGGATCTTGTGGACGCGTTCGAAGAGTTGCGCGGCGCGGAGGGGGCGGTCGGCGTCGAGGTGCCCGCAGATCTCGACGAGCTCGTGCATCATTTGCTTGAACCAGAGCTCGTAGACCTGGTGGCTGATGATGAACAGCAGCTCGTCGTGGTGGCTGGTCCGCGGCCGCTGGAGGCCGAGGAGCTCGGGCACCTTGAGGTACGAGCCGTACGTCTGCTTGTCGCTGTGGTAGATCGGGTTCTCGGCCATGCCCGATGGTAGGGGCGGGCCGCGCTGCCGCCGGGCCGAAGCGGTCAGCCGCAGCCCGCGAACCATGCGCTGAGGAACGCGAAGATGTCGGGGACGGCGATACCGGGCACGCCGTCGAAGTCGGCCCTGGGGTCGCTTGCGAACCAGAGCGAGAGGAAGGCGAAGATGTCCGGCACGCCGAGCGCGGCATCGCCATCGATCTCGGCGGGGCAGGGCGCGAGCGCGGCGATGCCGACAGCGGGGTTGCCGCCTGCGCTGTTGAAGTGTCCGCCGATGTAGAGGCGCGGGGGCGCGGGGCCGTCGCCGTCGGGGTCGAAGGTGCGCAGGGCGCGGCCGCCTTCGTTGAGGGTGAACGTGAGGCCCGCACCGACGGGGGACCAACTGTTGCCGTCCCAGCGGGCGATGCCGTTTGCGGGCTGGCCGCCGGCGGTGGTGAAGTCGCCCGCGGCGTAGAGCTTGGGTCCGGAGCCGTCGTCGAAGACGGAGATCGCGTGGACGGAGCGGTTCGTGCCGGTGCCGAGCGGTTCCCACGTGGAGCCGTCCCAGCGGGCGATGTTCCCCGCGTGGACGACGTTGGGGAACGCGCCGACGCGGTTGAACGAGCCGGCGACGTAGAGAGCGGGGCCGCGGCCGTCGTCGAAGACGGCGAGCGCGTCGCCGGTGCCGTTGAGCCCACCGCCGCCGTCGGCGAAGGATGTGCCGTCCCAGGTGGCGAGCATGCGGATCGGCGCCTCAAAGTCAACGAAGGTGCCGGTGATGTAGAGCTTCTCGCCGGCGCCGTCGTCGAAGGTGAGCGCATCGTGGATGACGCTGGTGAGGCCGCCGCCGGGGACGGACCAGGAGGAGCCGTTCCACGCGGCGACGTAGTCGGTGAACCCGCTGCTGGCCCAGAGCGTCGGCCCGGTCGGCGAGGGCACCTGCCGGATGAAGCCGACCCAGGTGTTCGGCGCGTTGGGGCCGGCGGGGATAGGGCTCCACACGCCGCCGACGAGGCGCGAGAGGGTGGGGACGCCCGGGGGGTCGTTCCAGAAGAAGCCGGAGGCGTACAGGCGCGGGCCGTCGCCGAGGTCGATGGTGTCGATGGCGCGGATCTCACCGTCGAAGGCGGGCGGGCCGACGGGAGACCATTCAAGACCGTTCCAGGCGGCGATGTTGAGGATGCCTCCGGGCGCGGCGAAGTCGCCGCCGGCGTAGAGCGTGGGCGTGCCGCTGACGGAGGAGACGTGGAAGGTTTCGACCGTTGCGGCGGGGCCGAGGCCGGGTGTGGAGACGTCGGTGGACCAGACGACCCCCTGGGCCGCGGCGGTGTGCGCGGCGGCGGAGATGGTGATCGCGGCCCAAAGCCCTGCGCGGTGCGCGTGCGGCATCGTGGTTATCCTGGGGTCCTCCCCTTCGAGAGGGGATGTCGCGAGGGGTGTGGTTTCTTGCGGGCGGTAGGAGGTGGCGGTGGCGTGCATGGCGGACTCCTTTGGGGAGGGCGTTGTGTGCGGCCCTCTACCCATGGACGAGTGCGCCTTTTGGCGCGCGCCGGGCGCGCCAACTATTTGCGCGGCGGCGGGGGTAGCGAGCGCAAGGTGCTGGGGCGCAGGGGGTTCGAGATTTTGAGATTGTGCCGAGTTTCCGGGCGGATGGGCGGTTTCGATGCGCGTTCTGGCGCGCGCCGGGTGCGACAGGGGCACCGAAGGTGGGTGGAGCGTTGCGGTGCGTACACCGGGCGGGCCGTTCCCCTATTCTGTGGCTATGGACATTTCCCTGATCGGCAAGCGGGCGCTGGTGTGTGGTTCGACGCAGGGCATCGGCCGGGCGAGCGCGATCGAGCTGGCATCGCTGGGTGCATCGGTCACGCTGGTCGCCCGAAACCCCGAGAAGCTCGAGCAGGTCTGCCGCGAACTGCCCGGCAAGGCGGGCACGAAGCAGACGCACCGGTGGTTTGCGGCGGACTTTGCGGACCCGGCGAATGTGCAGGAGGCGATCCGGACGGAGCTTGCGCACGAGTCGGCGGCGGGGCCGTATGTGATCCTGGTGAACAACACGGGCGGGCCCGCGGGCGGGCCGGTGGCGGAGGCGCAGCCGGAGGCGTTTGTCGCGGCGTTCCGGTCGCACGTCGTGTGCAACCAGCTGCTGACGCAAGCGCTGCTGCCGGGGATGAAGGCGGCGGGGTATGGGCGGATCATCAACATCATCTCGACGAGCGTGAAGGCGCCGATCCCGGGGCTGGGCGTGAGCAACACGATCCGCGCGGCGGTGGCGAACTGGGCGAAGACGCTGGCGACGGAGGTCGCGGCGTACGGGATCACGGTGAACAACGTGCTGCCGGGGTTCACGGACACGGAGCGGCTGACACAGTTGTTCACCG
>JAEYNG010000127.1 GCA_023412695.1 Planctomycetota bacterium
GTATGAACGCGCGGAGGTTACCCAGCTTCTCCAAGCGGCCGCGGCCGGTGACGCCGGGGCGACCGACGCCCTGCTGCCGGTGGTCTACGACGAGCTCCGCCGGCTGGCGGGGGCGATGATGGCGCAGGAACGCCCGGGCCAGACCCTTCAACCGACCGCGCTCGTGCACGAGGCGTACCTGAAGCTGATCGGCGGGGCGGACCTGTCCTGGCAGAACCGGGGCCACTTCTTCGGCGCGGCGGCGAGGGCGATGCGGCAGATCCTCATCGACCGCGCACGGCGGCAGAAAGTCGCGCTCGCGGCGCGGGAGTCGATCGGGAATGAGCTGGTGGTCGAAGGATCGGACAGCTTCGGCGGCGCGAACGACGCAGACGACCTGATCGCGCTCGACGGCGCGATGAACGAGCTGCGCACGCGCGACGAGCGCCAGCACGAGATCGTCATGCTGCGCTACTTCGCCGGCCTGACGATCGAGCAGGCCGCGCTCGCGATGGACCTGTCGGCCAGCACCGTGAAGAACGAGTGGGCCTGGGCCCGCGCGTGGCTCCTGCGGCGGATGGAGCTGGCCAGGAGCGGCAAGCCATGAGGCCGGTGGACGCCCGCGTGTTGTTCGACGCGTGCATCGACGCCGCGCCCGCCGAACGGGCGCGCCTGCTGGCCGAGGCACGCGCATCCGACGCTGCCGTCGCCGCGGAGGTCGAGGCGATGCTGCGTCACCACGACTCGGCGGAGGCGATCCTCGATCGTTCGCCCGCGTTGATGGGCTCGCGGAGCGTGTCCGCCGGGCACGATCAGGATGTCCCGCTCGGGACGCTGCCGCCGGGCACACGCGTCGGGTCGTACACGGTGCGGTCGCTGCTGGGCTACGGCGGCATGGGCGTGGTGTACGAGGCCGAACAGGACTCGCCGCGACGCGCGGTCGCGCTCAAGCTCATCCGCGCCGAGCTGGTCACCCCGTCGATGCTTCGCCGCTTCGAGCACGAGGCCGCGGCGCTGGGGCTGCTCCAGCACCCGGGCATCGCGCAGGTCTACGAGGCGGGCATGGCCGATGTCGCCGGCTCGCGTCGGCCGTTCATCGCCATGGAGCTTGTCCGCGGCGAGCCGGTAAAGAGCTACGTCAGGAACAACAGCGTCGGCGTTCACGCTGTCGCCGAACTGGTCGCGAAGATCGCCGACGCGGTCGAGCATGCGCACCGTCGCGGCGTCATCCACCGCGATCTCAAGCCCGCGAACATCGTCGTGATGGCCGATGGCACGCCGCGGATCCTCGACTTTGGCGTCGCGAGGTTGACGGCCGACACCGGCGAGCCCGGAGCGACGATCGCCGGCCAGGTCATCGGCACGCTCGGCTATCTCGCGCCCGAGCAGGCGACCGGCGAACCTGGCGCGGTCGATGCCCGCTGCGATGTCTACGCCTTGGGCATCATCCTTTATGAGCTCATCACCGGTCGTCACCCGCGTCCGGCGTCGGGCTCGAGCCTGCGCGATGCGGTGCTGTCGCTGGATAGCACGACGATCACGCCGCCCGGGTCGATCATCCCGGCGGCCCGCGGCGATCTCGAGACCATCGTGCTGCACGCGCTCGAGCACGACCCGGAGCGCCGCTACCAGCACGCCGCGGACCTCGCGTCGGACTTGCGCAACGCGCTGGCGGACCGTCCGATCGTTGCCCGCCCCCCCACCGCTGCATACCTCGTGCGAAAGTTCGCGGCGAGGAACCGGCTGGCGGTCGCGGCGGCGGCGGCGGTGCTCGTCGCGATGACGATCGGCGTTGCCGGGCTCGGCGTGGGCATGGTGCGGGCGCGGCAGCAGGCCGAGCGCGCCGAGCGCGTGAACAAGTACCTCCGCGGGATGCTCTCGCTCGACGCGCAGCAACTCGTCGGTCGCGACAAGTCGTTGCTCAAGGCGATGCTCGACCAATCGCTCGCCAAGCTCGAGACCCTCCGCGATGACCCGGCGGCGCAGGACGCCATCCGCGCGGTCGTCGGCAACGCGTACGCGGAGTTCGGCTTCCCGGTCGATGCGCTCGCCGTCCTGCCGGAGGTCGCGCGGCGCCAGCGGGAGCGATGGGGCGCGGAGCACCCCGACGCGATGTTCGCGATGGACGCGTGGGCGCACGCGATGCTCATCAGCGGCCGATATGACGACGTGATCCCTCTGCTCGAGGAGCTCTACACCCTCCGCCGGCGCGTGAACGGCGAGACCGCGGAGCCGACCGAGGTCACGCTCAACAACCTGATCATGGCCCTGCGGACCGAGAAACAGTTCGACCGCGCCCTGGGGTTGGCACAGCGGCTGTACGAGCAGCGGCTCGCGGCCAGGGGCCCGGACGACCCGGAGACGCTGCACGCGCTCATTCTGGTCGGCGGGATCCACAGCAGCGCCGACCGCTTTGACGAGGCCGAGCCGCTCCTGCGGCGGGTGCTCGAGGCGACGCGACGCGCCCACGGCGAACGCGACCCACAGTCGATCATCGTCAGAATCAGCTGGGCGGAGTTCCTGCACCGCGCCGGCCGGCACGAGGAGTACATGGCCGAGGTCGCGTCGCTCTGGCCGATCGGGCTGGAGGTCATGGGCGAGAACTACGGCCCGATGCTCACGCTCATGCAGCAGCTCGCGACCAAGCTCTTCGACCGCGACCGGATGGACGAGGCACAGGCGGTGTTCGAGCGCGTACTCGAGATTCAGCCCGTGCACTACCCCGACCATCCGAACACGCTCGCCCTGCTCGTAAACTCCGCCAACTTCTTCGCGGAACGTGGCGACGCTGCGCGGGCCGCGGACCTGACGCGGCGTGCGCTGGAGATTCTCGACCGCACACGCCCCAGCGAACATGCTCTGCACGCCGAGGTGCTCGGCCGACGAGGGCGGTACCTGCTCCGCACGGGCGACGCCGTGGCCGCCAAGGCGTGCTTCCTCAACGCGTACCGGCACGCCACCCAAGCGGCGCAGCCAGATTCCGAGACGCTCGTTGCCCTTCGCGAGCATCTCTCTGAGGTTTGCGAACAACTCGGAGAACACACAGAGGCCGCGGGCTGGCGCGAACCGCTCGAGTCCACGCCCTGAGCCGGCTTCGGCTCAGGCGCAGGCCGCGAACCAGAGACTCAGGAACGCGAAGATGTCCGGCACACCGACGCCGCCGACCCCGTCAATGTCGGCCGACGCCGACCCGGCGAACCATGCGCTCAGATACGCGAAGATGTCCGGAACGCCGACGTTCCCGTCGCGGTCGAAGTCCGCCGTGCAACCGACCCGCACGCGGACCAGCGCCTGGCCGACCTCCGTTGGTGTGCCGAGGCAGACACTCGAGCCCGAGCGGACGCGTACTTGCGCATAGACCCAGCCGTCGTCGCTGATGAACGCGCCGTTCTCGCGGAAGCCGTGCACCCGGGCATCGTCGTCGCTGGTCTGCCCGTCGCCGTCGAGGTCGATCGGATCGTTCTCGCGCAGCACCACGCGCTGGTTGTTCAGCACGAGCACCTCGTTCGCGTTCGCGTCCGAGGAATCTGTGAACCCGCCGATGAGCACGTCGCCGTTGGCGCTGCCCGAGGCGACCGTGAAGCAACGGCCGAGCGTCGTGTCGGCGAACTGCTCGGTCATCCCCTGTGCGATCGGCGTGGTGGTGGACGCGATGATCGCTCCGTTCCGCCACACCCAGTCGCGCCCATCGGCGTTCGAGCCGCGGCAGTACACGTCGCCGTTCCCGGTGTTCATCTCGACCGCGTGGATCGCGTTCACGTTCGCCATCAGCGCCGAGCCCGGGACGCGGAAGCCCTTCTGGATGCGCACGGTATTGTCGATCACAAGGCAGATATCGCTCGCCGCGGGGCCCTCGAGGTCCACACGCGACGCCCACTTGTCGCCCGCCGCGCTGACCCAGCTCAGGTGGCCCTCGGCCGCACCCGTCCCGAGGCTCTCGATCATGCGGTCCGTGGCCATCTGCCCGGCGGGCGTCGTAAGCTGCGACTGCGCGATCAGCGTCGCGCCGTCTTCCTTCACGAACGCCTGACGCGAAATGTCGCCGCTCCCGACCGTCGCCGTGAACGCGGCGTGGCCGTTGCTTTGAAGATGCACGGCGCCAAGCGGGCTTCGGTAATACATACCAGTGGCAAGATTCCACGACCCCTGCTCCGCCACAGTCGAGAGGACGCCATTCACCGACCGGACGATGATCTCGCCCACGGTCGGGTCCGGATCGCCGTCCGTTGAGAATCCGAAGTCACCGCTGTCGAGCACGGCGTAGACGGGCCCGAAATCACCCACAGGCAACCCCGAGTCATCAGTAAAGCTCACCCCCTCGCGTGCGACGATCTCGAAGCTGCTCGAATCACCGCGGAGCAGCACGCGGTCGCTCGCGGCCGGGGCATCGACGCCCGCGCTCATCATCCAGTAGTGCCCGCTCGGGCTCCTGAACACGCGCCCGAACGAGCCCGAGAGTTCGAGCGACTGACCGGGAACACCCCGCGCTCCGCCGATGTTCGAGAGGACCGCCGTCGCCGCGGGCGCGGCCGGCGCGGCGGTCTGCACAACAAAGTCCCGCGTCGCGGTGTTGTTTCTCGGCAACGCATCGCTGGTTGTTGCTGCACAGACCGCGCTCACCGCCTGCACGCCGGCCGCGGCCGGAGTCATCGTGACACGCAGCGACGCCGTGTCATAGGC
>JAEYNG010000173.1 GCA_023412695.1 Planctomycetota bacterium
AAGGTGACAGGGTCTTCGGCGCCGGTGCCGCCCCAGCCCGAGGGCATCTCATCGCCCGCGGGCACGGGGATGTTGAAGGTGTAGGGCTTCCAGCCCTCTTCCATCGAGGGCATCGCCGGGCCGCGGAACCAGACGCTGACGTCGTCGGCGAAGTCCTCCGGATCGCCCTCGTCCCAGAGCTGGAAGATGATGGGGCGTGACTCGGGGTCGATGGCGTTGCCGTTGAAGCTGATGAAGACAAAGTTGCGCAGCTCGAGGGAGACGGTGAGCGAGCTGTGCGCGGTGAGGTCGCCTGTGAGGCCGGTCATGCGGGCCTCGGTGTCGCTGAGCGTGAAGCCCCAGTAGTCGGACTGCGGGAGCACGATGTACGGCCCGTCCGTGCCGCGGCCGTCATCGAGGATCTCCTGCATGCCGTTCATGTACCAGAGGATTGTTCCGTCGTTGTCGAATGTTTCGGTGGAGAGGACCTGTGCGGAAGCGGCCGAGGCCGAGGCGGCGATCGCGAGTGCGGCGAGCAGACGGGTGCGGGACATGGGGAGCTCCTTCGTATGGCGTGGTGGGGTGAAGGCGGCGAGCCTGGCCGCGCACGGCCTTTACGAGAGTCAATGTACATCGGTTTCCCGGAAACTTCCAAGAACTTCATCAGAAAACTTGGAAGCGGGGTCTGCCGATGGTATGCTGAGGCCGAGCTGACCCCCGGAGATGGTGATGGCCAAGACCGCCCGTTCGATGCCGCAAGTCGCGTCCCGACAGGAGGTTGCAAGCCCAGCCTCCGCGGTCGGGCTGCTCGCCGGCCCGTCGCTCGAGGCGGAGATCATCTCGATCGGGAGCGCGCTCGTCAGCACGTTGCAGGCGGTCATCGGGAGCGTACATGCCACCGGAACCGGGCCCGTCGCGCTGGCGTCCGCGCTCGGTCTGGACAAGGTCCTGACCAGCCGTGTGCTCAAGGGCTTGCGGGCCGGGGACGCGATTGCCTCGATGTTCTATATGCCGGGGCCGGACCCGCTCCGGTCGCTGATCCGCGCGGCGGCCAAGCGCGGCGCGAGAGCAGAGGCGTGCGAGGCCGCGGGCGAGGCGATCGATAGGTTTGAGTGGCTGATCCAGCGGCAGGTCGGGGATCGGAGCCTGCTGGACTCGATCCTGAGCGCCTGGATCCCGGAAGCGCGGGCGGAGTTCGAGCTGCGCCGGAAGCAGGCAGCGTTCAAGGCGATGAGCCAGCTCAAGGGCGCACAGGCGGAGACGATCCTTGCGACGTGCATCCTGGCGCCCAGCCGCGAGGCGGAGCTGATGGACGTGATCTGGGTGCACGGGTTAACCGGGCTGCACCGCGTTCGTCCGGGGGTGACGGTGAAGATCGCGTCGCGCCGCATGTCCACCGAGCCGCGGGCGCGCCGGCCGATGGACATCGAGCTTAAGGAGATCGACGGCACGGCCCCCCCACTGCTGACGCAGTTCTGCTCGCAGCCGGTTGCGCCGGTGGGCGTGCACCGTGTGCAGGATGCGTTGTTCTACACGCTCGGGGGAGACGGGTTCGGCGCTGCGTCGGCGGTCGATGTGTACTTCGCCGAGGTGAACCTGGCCGAGATCAAGAGCAACCCGGCGGCGGTGACGTCGGGGTGGTACTTCTTCGCCGAGGCCGCGGTGCCCGCGAAGGCGATGCAGTTCGACATGGTGGTGCACGATGCGCTGTTCGACGGCGCTGAGCCGTCGCTGCGGCTGCACGACACGGTGCTCGAGGGCGTGGCGGACGTGTTCGACGCGCGCCGCGAGCTGGACCGGTTCGACATGCTCGAGAGCATCCAGTCGCTGGGTCGCGGACCGGCGCAGCTCCGCTCGACGCGTGCGCCGGCGTATGCGCCGTTGATGCGGACGGTGTGCGAGCGGCTGGGGTACGAGCTCGGCGCGTTCCGGTCCTATCGGTGCGCGATCGATTACCCGGTGTACGGCTCGCAGGTATCGATGATGTTCGCGGCGCGGAAGTGAGCGTCGATCAGGCCGGCAGGTCGAGGTCCGGGATGCTGTGGAAGGCGATCCGGACGGGGGCGGTGTCCCTGGCGATGTGCATCGACGCGGGGTAGAGCGTGCCCTTGCCGTACGCGGCGTTGATCTTGTCCATCACCTCGCCGAGCTTGCGGCGCGGTCGGGCTTGTCCAAAGAGGGGCAGCGTCGCGCCGTCGGCGGGCGTGAGGTCGATGAGCGTAACGCCGACCATCATGAGCCGCGTCGAGGCGAGATCGGACTCGGCGGCTCGCCACGCGTCGGCGAAGGCGTCGATAAACGCGAGCGTGTCGTCGGTCGGGATGCCGAGCTTGAGCGTGCGCTCCCACGTCGATTTCCCGCCCCAGCGGCCGCCGGGCCCGTCGTTGAACGTCCGCACAAAGATGCACAGCGTGGGCGCGAGGTAGCCCTTCTGCCGCATCCTCGCGGCGGCCTTGTGCAGCAGGCGGATGATGATCGCGCGTGCGTCGGTCAGGTTGCGGTGCTTCGGCGGGAGCACGTGCTGGTGGCCGATCGAGTGCGTGCCGTGCTCGCGCTGCTCGGGGTCGTGGCCGCGGAGCCAGTGCCACCAGTACTCGCCGTGGACGCTGCCGAAGATGCTGACGAGCTCTTCGGGTGTGCGGTCGACGAGGTCGGCGACGGTGCGGACGCCGCGATCCTTGAGACGGGCTTCCATCTTCGGGCCGATGCCGGGGAAGTCGCGGAGCGCAAGAGACTCGAGCCGGTGCGGGAGCTCTTCGTCACGCAGGACGATGAGCCCGTCGGGCTTCTGCATGTCGCTGGCGACCTTGGCGAGCACGCGGCTGGGCGCGAGACCGATGGAGCATGTGAGCACGCCGGGCGCGCCGCCGGCGACCTTGTCGCGGATCGCGGCCTTGACGCGCCGGGCGATGTCGATCGCGCGGTCGGGCTCACGCTCCTTGCCCAGCAGCCGGCATTCCATCTCGTCGATCGAGCAGACCTTGTGGACGGGGATGACGGTGTCCACGGCGGCAATGACCTGGTGGTGCAGGCGGATGTAGTGCTCGTGCTTGCCGGTGACCAAGATGAGTTCGGGGCAGCGGCGGCGGGCCTCGCCCACCAGCGTGCCTGTCTTGATGCCGAAACGCTTGGCTTCGTAGCTCGCGGCGATGCAGGAGGTGGTGTCCACGAGCGCGGGGACGACGGCTACCGGCTTGCCGCGGAGCTCGGGGTGCATGAGCTGCTCGCAGGACGCGAAGTAGGAGTTGAGGTCGAGGAACAGCGACCGCAGGGGCATGGCGGCAATGTACCGCACAGCGACCGAACTCGCAAACAAAAACGCAGTGTGGAAAAAGAACCGCCCCGTGCGTGAACACGGGGCGGTGTACGGGAGATCTGGTTTGCTGAGACGGGATCAGTTGCGGCGGCGGCGAGCGGCGAAGAGGCCGCCGAGGCCGAGCAGGGCAAGGGTGCCCGGGGCGGGGACGATCTCGAAGCCACGGGCGTGGACGCCCTCGAGCAGGACTTCGTACCCGGAGCCGTCGAGGTTAATCTGAGAGATGCGAGCGCGGTTGGGGTCGAGCGCGCCGGTCTCGTCCACGATCAGCTTGTTGGTGAACGGGTTGAAGATGAGGCTCTCGGGCCCGTCGAAGCCGTCGGCGAGGAGCGTGATGCCGGAGATGCCGCCCGAGCCGTTGAGGGTGAGGTGGTAGACCTCGCCGCGGGTGGTGTCGGAGATGTAGACATCGTCGCCGTTGATGGCGAGGCCGCGGACATCGAACAGCGTGTTGGCGAGGCCCGTGTTCGACGCGCTGAGGTCGTAGATGTAATCGTGGGTCGTGCTGAGGTCTGCGCCGATGGTGAAGGCGTGGAGGGTGCTGGCGACGCCGCTATCGAGGTTCGGGTCGGTGACGTGCGAGCCGCCGTTGATGTTGCTGACGAGGAAGCGGTTGCCGCGGTTGACATCCTGCACGATGTATGCGCCCGCGTTGTAGCGAGGGGACGGCGTGGAGACCGGGTCCGGCTCCTGGAAGAGCGGGGTCTGCGCGCCGGAGTTGGCGTTAACGCCCAGCAGGCCCTCGTAGGAGGTGCCCGAGGGGTTCATCACGCCGATGATGTTGTCGCTGGCGCTGTGGTAGCGGATGCCGATGGGGTTCTGGATGTCGCCGCTGGTTGCGAAAGCGGTGACCGTCGGCGCGCCGGAGAAGAGGTTGGTGACGCGGAGGATGCTCGAGTCGCTGGGCGTCTGGACGGGGAAGGGGCCGCTGGCGAAGTACCACTCGTTGCCGCGGCGGGTGATGCCCGCGAGGCGGGAGCCCGGGGCGGAGAAGAGCAGGTTCGCGGCGACGCCGCCGACGGGCAGGTGGTAGACCGAGTCAGAGAACTCGTCGGTGAAGACGAGGTCTCCGTTGTTCTGTGCCTGGGCGACGGATGAGAGGCCAACAGAGATCAGCAGAGCGGACAGAGTCAGGTTGCGAGTCTTCATCTCTTACGACTCCTCGTGGGATGTGAAGCACGAACGCCGGGTCAACCGTTGGGGGCGGGGCATCGCAGGCGTTCTGCAATCCCTCTCAGCCGCACCCAGACCGTGCACGGTCTGCCTGGCGAGTTTCACGGCCGGCATGGTACGGGCGGACGTGGCCCCATAACGCGCTGATTTCGGGCAAAGTCCCCGAATTCACATGAAAACAAAATAACCGCATAAGTGACGTTCGGCCAGCAATTTGGTCCGGATATACATGTCCGTTGCGGGCGATTACTTTGCAGAGGGTGAATGTTGCGCACCGGGCACCCTTGGAACGGGGACGCGGACGCACAGACCCGGTATTCGAAGTTGGAAAAGCAGCGGCTATTCGAGCAGCCAGCCCTTGCTGTCGTCCATGCGGAGCAGCGAGACTGCGCCGTTGGGGCGGGCGCGGCGGGCCTCGTCGATGACCTGCTGTTCGGGTGGGGCCGGCAGGATGGCGTTCTCGATGTATGGGCGGATGGTCGGCCAGTCGTCGGCAAAGCGGCCCGTGCCGCGGATAAACGGAAGGCCGACCGCACCGAGCACCTCGTCGATGATGCGGTCCTTGCCGCCGGCGAGGCGGGTGATCTGGGTGGATTGGGCGTCGGCCGACGGCGTGCCGTCGATGATGACCGCGAGGAGTGGTCGCCACGTCCGCCGGTCACAGAGAAGGAGATCGACCGCACGCACGCGGACGCGCTGTCGCCAGACACGCCAATCGGACGCGTCGCGGCCGTCCGGGGCCGTTGGCGTGAGCAGAGCGTCGAGGCGGACCTTCGGACAGACGACGACCCATGGGGGAAGGCGGCGGTAGAGAGACGTGACGTATTTGCCGGCGCGGCGGGTGAAGACGGCGTCGCGCAACTCGAATGGCGGGGTGGTGAGGATCGACT
>JAEYNG010000176.1 GCA_023412695.1 Planctomycetota bacterium
CAGGTGACAACCCCGGAGACGGGGGAGGTCCGTGAGGAGCCGGTGCTTGATGAGCACGGGCGTCGGAAGGTCGTGCTCGTAGAAACGGGATCGCCGATCACGGCGCGGAGCCTGCTGACGAGTGAGGGCATCTACTGGATGCTCAGGACGATGGTGGCGAACTTCGTGGGCTTCCCGCCGCTCGGCGTGGTGCTCGTGACGATGCTGGGCGTGGGCGTCGCGGAGCGTGCGGGGTTGATCAGCGCGCTGCTGAAGGCGGTGATGCTCGTCGTGCCGCGGAACCTGTTGACGCCGATGCTGGTGTTCATGGGGATCCAGTCGTCGATGGGGGCGGACTCGGGGTACGTGGTGCTACCGCCGATCGCCGCGCTGCTGTTCAAGTCGGTGGGCCGGAGCCCGCTAGCGGGGATCGCGGCTGTGTTCAGCGGCATCAGTGCAGGTTTCAGCGCAAACGTGCTCATCACGTCGCTGGACCCGCTGCTGTCGGGGCTGACGCAGGCCGGGGCGAACGTGATCCACCCGGGCTACGAGGTGAATGCGGCGTGCAACTGGTGGTTCCTGATGGCGTCCACGTTCGTGCTGACGCTGCTGGGATGGGCGGTGACGGACCTGTTCGTGGAGCCGCGACTGGCGAAGCGGTCGCCGGAGGATGGCGGCCCTGCGGTGGGCGACACGTCGCAGTTGCGCGCGGAGCGGCTGTCGCACGGCGAGGGGCGTGCGCTGGCGATCGCGATGGCGGTGTTCGGGATCGCGCTTGCAACCGTGGCGGCGCTGGTGTATATCCCGGGCTCGCCGTTGCACGGCGACGGCATGCCCGACAGCCGGACGTCGCGGTGGATCATCGCGATCGTACCGATCATCTTCTTTCTTTTCCTGCTGCCGGGGATCGCCTACGGCGTGTCGGTCGGGAACATCCGGAGCGGGCGGGACGTGGCGAAGCTGATGAGCGACGGGCTTGCGGCGACCGCGCCGGTGATCGTGCTGGCGTTCTTCGCCGGGCAGTTCATCGCGTACTTCAAGTACTCGCAGCTCGACAGCCTTGTGGCATATTCGCTCGGAAAGCTGCTGGCCGAGAGCGGGCTGAGCCCCCTGCTGCTGCTGGCTGCGTTCATCATCATGGTGATGGTGTTGAACATCCTCATCTCGTCGGCGTCGGCGAAGTGGACGCTGCTCGCGCCGGTGTTTGTCCCGATCTTCATGCTGCTGCAGTTCAGCCCGGAGCTGACGCAGGCGGCGTACCGCGTTGCGGACTCGTGCACGAACATCGTGACGCCGTTGAACGCGTACCTGGTGCTCATCCTGGCGGCGTGCCGCACGTACGCGCCGCGCACCGGGACGGGGACCGTAATCTCGATGATGACGCCCTACTCGATCGTGTTCGCGGTCATGTGGACGGCGTTCCTGCTTGGATGGGTGGCGCTGGGCTTCAACCTCGGGCCGGGCGGCGGGCTCGAATACGTCCCGGCGGCGCCGGGAGCGGCCGCGGCCGGGAGCTGATCAGCGTTCGGCCTCGGCGGGAACGAGCAGGCCGAGCACGCCGGTGAGGAGGGTGATCGCGGCGACGGCCCAGAAGGCGCGGTCGATGCCGACGCGCTCGGCGACCCACTGCGATGCAGGGGAGCCGACGGACGCGACGGCCCACGCGCCGCCCATCATCAGGCCCGAGGCAAGGCTGGTGCGGTGCGGGATGAGTCGCTGGGCCATCGAGATGGTCATCGGGACGACCGCGCCGTAGCCAAGGCCTGCGACTGCGCACACCATGAGCGCGGCCCAGCCGCCGGTGTATGGGAGCGCGGCGATCGCCGCCGCGCCGAGCACGGGGGAGACGATGAGCAGGGTGCGTTCGTGCCGCACGTGGACCCACCAGCCGAGCGCGACGCCGCCGATACCCATTCCGACCTGCTTGGCTGCCTGAAGCGGGCCGTTGAGCTGCGAGGATTCGAGACGGACCGCCTCGGTGAGCGTGGCCGCGCCCGCGTGGTCCATCGCGATCTGCTCCGCCCACCGGATGATGAGCTGGATCAGGCAGACATCGACGGCGAAGCGGAGGACGTTGCCGGCGTAGAGGATCCAGACGCCGGACCAGCGTCGGGCGCGTTCGTCCTCCGGCAACTCGCGGTGACGCGCATGGGCATCGTGCGTGCGGTGCGGGATGCCATGGATGGCCAGCCCGAGCGCAACGACAAAAACAAGGCCGAGCGGCACGAGGTAGATGAGCCCGCGGAGGCCGGCTGCGGAAGAGCCGCCGATGCGTGCGAAGAGCTCCACGTAGTGCCCGGCGGAGACGTTGCCAGCAACGCCGCCGAGCATGCCCGCGAGGTAGAACCAGGCGATGCCGAGGGATCGCCGTGGCCCGGCGAGGTGCCCCACCGCCGCCGCCGCGACTGGGTGGAACGCCCCGATGCCCGCGGTGCCGACAATCTGGAGGGCGAGGAGCTTGGGAAAGGAGTCGGCGTAGCCGATGAGGCCGATAGCGACCACGGCAGCGAGGAAGCCGACGGTGCCGAGCCAGCGGGTGTCGAAGCGGTCGGAGGCGAGTGCGACGACGGGCTGGATGACGCCGCTGGCGACCTGTCCAACGGCGAGGAGCAGCGCGCCCTGACCGGGGGTCAGGTGGACATGGCCCTCGAGCACGGAGAGGAGCGGGACGATGAGGAAGGAGAAGAAGTCAACCACCGCGTGCGTGACGATGGTCGTCCACATCCGGTCGCGGCCGTTTGACAAAGCAGGTTGTTGAAGGCCGCTCATGGGAGTCCGTTCCCTGCCCCCCTGCTTCACCCCTGGGTTGCCGGTTCGTGATGGCCTGTGGCCGCCGAAGCCGGGGCACAGAAGGTAGGCGTGGATCGGCGGCGGTAGAATCGGCCGCGATTCTCGGCGTTTCGTAGCGACCCACCTGTGCGACTGGCGATCCAGATCCCCTGCCTGAACGAGGAGCAGACGCTCCCGGAGACGATGCGCGCGTTGCCGCGACGGGTGGAGGGGTTTGACGAGGTGGTGTGGGTCGTTATCGACGACGGCAGCACGGACAGCACTGCGGCGGTGGCGGCGGCGCACGGGGCCGATCACGTTGTGCGGCTGAACGGACACCAAGGGTTGGCGCGGGCGTACATGGCCGGGATCGACGCCTGCCTCGCGCTCGGGGCGGATGTGATCGTCAACACGGATGCGGACAATCAGTACGATGCGCGGGACATCCCGGGGATCGTCGAGCCCATCGTCGCGGGCCGGGCGGACCTGGTCGTCGGGTCGCGGCCCATCTCGCAGATCGAGCATTTCAGCGCGGCGAAAAAGGTCCTGCAACGCGTCGGCTCGTGGATGGTGCGTACGCTCAGCGGGACGCGCGTGGAGGACGCGACGAGCGGATTCCGCGCGTATTCCCGCGACGCGGCGATGCGGCTGAACATCTTCAACTCGTACACGGGCTCGCTCGAGACGCTCATCCAGGCGGGCCGTTGCAACCTGCGCGTGGCGTGTGTGCCGATCCGTGTGAACGGGCCGACGCGGCCGAGCCGGCTGATGCGCAGCTCGCTGCACTATGTGCGGCGCAACGGCTTGGCGATGCTCGCGACGTACATGATCTATCGGCCGGTGCAGGTGTTCGGCGGTCTGGCGGCGATGCTGCTGCTGCCGGGGGCCGGGCTGGCGGCGCGGTATCTGTGGTTCATGTTGCGCGGGGAGGGCGCTGGGCACGTGCAGTCGGTCATCGCCAGCGGCGTGCTGGCGGTGTGCGGTGTGTTCATGATCGGGCTGGCGGTGCTGGGGCACCTGCTGGCGATCAATCGGCGGCTGCTGGAGGATCTGCGGTATCAACAGCGGCGCAGCGCGGCGGTGACCGGTCAGTCGCCAGTCGTTGTGCGTTCGGTAGATGTGTCCGGGGTAGCTTCGCTCGTCGCCGGGGTGGGCACTGCTTCAGGGGCTGGCAGCGAGATCGCGCGGCCATCGCCGGGGATTGTGACGGAACCGGGGAGTGC
>JAEYNG010000165.1 GCA_023412695.1 Planctomycetota bacterium
CCCCCGCCCCTTGCTGGGCGTTCTGCCGGTACACCGGGTTCGAGTTCCGGTCATACCCGAACGCCAGCGACACGTGCTCGCGCCGGTTGGGCACGCCCGAGGCCGTGTCGTACCCGCCCCCCACCCACATCTGCCGCTTCACCCGCCCGAACCGGTCAAAGCCCGGGTACACCGCCGCGGCCTGGCTCGTCGCACTCCCGTACCGCCGACGCCCCGTCGAGTCGATCGTCCGGTCCAGCTGCACGTCCGCCAGGGCAAGGTCCACCAACGACGGCGTCCCAAGGCCGATGTAGCCGTACTCGACCAGCGGGTTCGACGAAGAGCCGTCGACCAGGTCGAGCCCAACGATGCGCCCGACGGAGCTGTCGATCGCGTGCTCGCCGACGCCGGTGATCTCGTACAAGTAATCGAGGGCAGTCGACGTCGACGAGGTGAACGGCACCTCCGGGTACTGCATCTGCGCGACGCGGGCGCGGTTGCCGGCGCTGCCGCCGCCGGTGCTGAACGCCTGAACGTCGTAGACGTACCCCACCGCGCGGGCATCCAGGCCGCTCGAACCGATCTCGCTGTCCACATCCTGCACGACGCTCGCGATCTGCCAAAGGGGCGTATACGTGAACTTCACGTGGTCGAGCATGGCAGTGGGCGAACCACCAACAGATTGGACATGCTCCAAGCGGCCAAAGTCATCGTACATTGCCAAAATTGCTCGCACCTCTTGGTCAATTTCGGCGCCCGGGCCCGAGGTGGCGAAGGACACAACATCAGACCCCACTCGCCCCAGCAGATCGCGTCCGTACGTGTGCATCGTGCCGTTCTGGTCCGTGATGCTCCGCGCCTCGCCGAGCCGGTTGTACGTGTGCGTGACGCGGTACTCGGCGCCCGAGCCGGGTTCACCGGTCGACTCATCAGGGAAGCGGACCTCGCCAATCAACTCCTTCGAGTTGATCAATGACGACGCCCCGGTGCTGACGCCGAAGCGATACTCGGTGATCTGCGCGGCGTCGGGGTCAGAGCCTCCACCCGTGTAGGGCAAATGCGCCACCTGCCGCATAAACCAGTTGCCGGACAGGTTGAACAAGGCATATGACGTGACACGGTCCTCATCCGGAGAGGTCGGCATCGAAACGCGCCACCGATTGGCATACTCGTCCCAGTTGACGTCGTCCGCATCAACCGCTAGCGCGTTCTCGACAGTTGCGATCACCTGGTCGAGGTCGTCGTAGATCGTGCGGGTGATCCGCCCCATCGGGTTCTTCGAGTCCTTGACGCGGCCGCGGGCGTCGTAGGCGATCTCGGTCACCAACTGATTGCCGTAGTTGTACGGCACCCACGGATCGGCTGGCCAGAGAACTGGATCGGTCTCGCGCGGGTCAATCCCGTTCGAGAACGAGTCGTCGAGCGGGTCCGTGCCCGGCGCCTTGTTGGTGCCGAAGTCGATCCGCCGGATCATCCGGCCGACCGAGTCGTACATGATGCCGGCGTACGTCGCGACGCCGGTCGGCGAGCTGTCGGTTGCCAGCGGTCCTTGGGCAAGGCCCGCGCTGTGCGCCCGCACGATGTGCTCGACGAATGTCGGCGCGCCCCAGTCGTCGTCATAGGTGAAGTGCGATTCTTCGAGGACATGATCGTCCTCGATGCTGACGGCGTCATCCAGCGAACCGCTCAACCCGGGCCGGACATCGCCGTTCCGGTCGGTGGCGTACACCGACACTACGCGCCCGTGCGCGTCGTACTCCGCCTTGGTGCCCGGCGAATCCGGTCCCCACGATGCGACCGTGCGGCCGACCGGATCAAACCACTTGTGCCACTCGAGGAAGCCGTCGCCGAGATCCTCCGGATTGACCGCGAGCCGCGCGCGGTACACAAGGCCGCGCTGGCTTCGGGAAAGCTCGATGTACCGGCCGCGATCCGTGTCCTCGTCAACGCCCGAAGGCGGCGCACTCCCCTTGAAGACGGCCATCGCCATCACGCGGCCGAGATTGTCGTAGGCGTAGACGGGGTGCGGGGGGAGCGGGTTCTGCACCGAGACGAGCCGGTCGCGGCTGTCATAGGTGTACACGGTTGAGCGCGTGCCGTCGCTCGATTCGCCGGTATAGACCTGCGCCCTGGTGACATTGCCGTTGCCCACGCCGGAGGTCGTCGTGCCGGCTGAGTCATAGAACATTTCGCCGATGAGCGCCAGGGTCCCGCCGGCAGCGCCCTGCCACTGCTTTGTCAGACGCCCGAGCACGTCGTGCTCGGACTTGACCTCTTCGCCGAGCGCCGTAATTGCGCCGTTCAACCTCCCGAGCTGGTCATAGGAGAAGGTCTCCCGGTACGATCGGTCGCCAACAGGTCGCTGCAGTTCGCCGCGGACATCGTGCCACGCTTCGACCGAATCGATAAGCCCTGAAAGAAGAACAGTGGTGCGGCGCCGGCCGACCTCGAAGTCTTCGTCGATCAGGTTCAACAGGTCATCCGGATTCTCGGGGTCGAAGACGTACTCCCCGGCCGTCTCGGTTCCAGCAAGCACATATTGACGCACGGACAATGATGCCGCCTGTGCGCTCGACGACACGACCAGCGCAGGCCCGGCGTAGATGGTTGCGTCGACGCGCGGCGGGAAGTTCGTGTACGTCATGTACCGTACGCCCTGGCGCGGATCGTCGTCAGTAGATCGATCAATCAACCGGTACTCGTACACGTACTGCTCGGTCACCGGACCCGCCGGGCCCGGCACCGTCGTCGATCGCACTCGGCCGAGCAGGTCCCGCGCGGTGGCGACTGCGATCGGAATCGGCGTATGAGTCGGCTCCGGCACCACGCCCTCGAGCCCGGACGGAACACCTGAATAGTCGGCATCGGAAGTCACGACCACCGGCTGACCGCTCGCGTCGTCGTACTCGACGTGCGTCAACGCGCCGTTTGCCGCGGCGCGCCAGGCGATCCTGCCCCGCTCGTCGAACACGGTGTGTGTCGTGGCCTCCGCGTCGTCAACGCCGTTCTCCGAAGTCCGCTCGAGCTCGACAGTCCGGCGCACGGCTTTGACCGCGCTGCCGCCGAAACCGCCTCCCGAGTAGAACTCGTACTCGAAAGTTACGACCTCCTCGTCATGGGCGCTGCTAGTCGCTTGCGCGATCCGCTTGATCGAGGACGGCAGGTGCTTGCGCTCGTCCGCGCCTGGGCTGGACGGATAGGTGATCACCACCTGCGGCACTTCGATCCAGGCCGAACCGCTGTACTCGAGAACTCCCGTCTCGGTGACACGGTGGTCGCTCGTGTACTCAAAGTACCGAGCCAGGCCGGCCGTGTCGGATCCCGCGACCGCGGGTGCAACCGACGATGCCGCAGGGGTGTACGTCAGGCCGCTGCATGCGGCCGGAGAGAAGACCTTCCAGACTCGGTGGCTGCCGTCGTACTCCGTTCGCGTGATCCACCGCCGCAGGACATTCCCCTCATCCGTCGGATCTCGTTCATCCGTCACGTCGAAGATCTGCCGGAATCCGTTGGTTCCGCTGAACTGGACGCTGTCGACCCATCGCGTCCGGTACAGTCCCCAGTCGTTTGCGGTGAAGATCCCCAGAACACGCTCATCGATGCGGGTGCTGCGCCCGGGCTGCGATGAGCCGTCGGTCCATGCTTCGCGCGAAAACTCCTGGCGGAGCGATTGGCTCGCGCCCGCGCACCCGCAGCTTGCCTGCAGGTACTGCCGCACGACGCGCCCGCTGACAGCGTCGCCCGATTCCTCCTCATAAGAGACAAGCTTGGCGGCGAGCTCGCTTACGGTGACTCGTGTGCCAGAGTCGTTGAACGCGACCGAATCGTCGCGCAAAAGCATGAGGCGGTAGGCCGCGTCACGCACGGTGTAGGACTTGCCGGCGATGAGAGCCGCCGAGTTGGCGCCGTTGTACAGCTTCTCTGCGTAGTACTCGATCTGCGGGGCGCGGATAACTGCCTTCAACGTATGGTCCAGCCCGACCAGCTGCGCACCCGGATCGGCTTGAACCGGCGCGACGACGCCCGCCGTGTGGTACCGATACTGTGTCACCGAGGCAACGTGAGGGAAACCAGGACCGAGCGGCCGGTCGTTCCCGTCGCTCGGCATCGAATCGACACGAGAGTACTTCACCACTTGGACCAGATCGCCCGAGCTGCCAACGTCGGTCGAGAGCAGGTCCTGATCATGCTTGTAGCTGTAGTCGAGCCGGTGGGTCTCGACGGGTTCGCGCTCCTCGCCAGCGCCGACAAACCGGTAGACCGACACGCGTGCGACTTTGCCTTGCAGGGGATGGATCGCATCGAGCTCAACGCCCAGGAAATAGCCGAACTCCACGAGCGCCTCGGCGTTGTCCTCGTTCGTCCCGTTGAGGTAGATCCGGAAGAGCCGCGGAACGAGCGCGCTCGAGTTGTCAAAGGCGCGGTACTCATACGTCCAGGTGTTCCCGTACTCGTCCTTTTCGAGCTTGATCAAGCCCCTGCGGTAGTCGGTTGCGCCGGCGAAGAACTGGGTCTCGCCCTGACCGGGTGAGATCAGGCGGTAGTACGGCACAAGGCCCGACACGTACACCGCCCGCTCATCGCTCGGGCCGGGCACAAGCCAGTCCCCGGAACCGCTGTCGTACACGAACCGAGTGGCGGCGTTCGAGCGGTAACCGAAGTAGATCAGTCTCTCCGGATCTCCCCCGCCGGCTGCACGGTAGTGGAGTTGGCGAAACAACGGCGACGACCAGCCCTTCCCGAAGATAGATGGCCCATTCAGGTCCCAAGGGTTCGTGCTATAGGTGCGGACCAACGAAAAGTCCCGTCCCGTAAGCGAGACCGTTATGTCGGACTCAACCTCGAGCTTGTATCCATTGACCAGGTCAACCGGATCCCCAGAGATAGGAGAACCTCCACTAGATCCACACCCACTGATTGATTGCGTGGCGGCCGACTCCCCGCCACCTGCCCAGTAGATAGTCTTGTCCTTAGGCGCAGCTGGAGGAACTGGAGCCTTGAACACTCCGCCCGGATGATACAGGTAAGATTGATCGACCGCCTCGCCTGGAGCCGGAAACTGATGCCAGGGCATCCTGATCCCCGCATCACCCTCGCCCTCACGCTCGAACGCGCCGGTCGCGTCGACGATGCGCTCCGCAACTACGCGTCCGCGCTCGAGGTCTACCCCGACCATATCGCCGCGCTCCAAGGCCTCGTCCGCCTGCAGGTCAAGCACAACCGCCGCGACGACAAGACCGGCGCCCGCCTCCGCGAGATCGCCCTCCGCGGCGAAACGCCACGCTGGCGTGAGTGGGCGCAGCGACAGGGGGCCACAACGCCGTAAGGAGGGGTGGGTCCGCTACCAGTTTCGAGCAGATGGCAGCGGACACGATCGTCGGCGTCAATTCACAAAGGAATGTGTCCGAGCTTTACCGCCGGACTTCCACTCCCGCAGCAGCCTGCAGGCGGGTTTTGCAGGGAAGACGGACTACAGCGCTCTGCGCTGGGTTTCGACACGCGGGGAGAAGGGCCCGTGGAGCAAGGTGGCTGCCGCAACCGTCGCCGCCTAGAGCGGCTTCAGCCCAGATCCAGCGCGTGTACTCCGCAGGTTTGGTTGCGCCATTGCTGAAGTTGGTGTAGCTTCCTCTAGGCACACGGGGATGTGCCGGAGAGGAGCCGGGATGGCGTCGCCGTATTCACAGGATTTGAGGGATCGGGTGCTGGCCGCGTACGACCGCGGCATGCCGACCAAGAAGATCGCCGAGACGTTCGCCGTAAGCCCCGCGTGGGCACGGGGGATCAAGCAGCGTCGCCGCGAGACGGGGGAGACCGGCCCGCGTCCGATGGGCGGGGCCACGGTCATCAAGATCGATCGGGCGAGGCTGGCCGAACTGGTGCGTGATCAACCCGACGCGACGCTCAGGGAGCTGCGCGATCGCCTTGGCATCGTGTGCGCCGAGCCGGCGATCTCGATGGCGATCAAGGAGCTGGGTTCTCCTTCAACAAAAGCGGAATTATGCACTTTACAACACAAAAATCTTGACGAGGAATTGGCCATGTGATACCTTTGGGTCATGGACACCGGCAACGCTCAACAGCGGACACAGAAGGGGCAGAACCTCCAGAACTTGACCGAGGATGAAGCGAGGGCGCACTTTGAGCGTCTTCGCTGGCCGAATGGTCCAGTCTGCTCACACTGCGGGTCGATCAATGTGTACCGGCGGGATGGGGCGACCGGAAGACCCGGCTTGCTTGAGTGCCGAGACTGCGACCGATCCTTCACGGTGACCGTCGGCACCGTCATGGAGGACTCGCACCTCCCGCTCGCCACCTGGGTCCGCACGTTCCACCTCATCACCTGCAGCAAGAAGGGCATCAGCGCCCTTCAACTCCAGCGCAACCTTGGCCTTGGGTCGTACCGAACGGCGTGGCACTTGGCCCATCGGATTCGGGAGGCCATGCGATGCGAGCCGGTGGCCAACTTGCTACGGGGGTCGGTTCAATGCGATGAGACCTTCGTCAACGGAAAGCGCCGCAAAGGGACCGGGAAACACAAGCGTGGGCGCGGCACCTCCAATGCCCCGGTAGTGGCGCTTGTCGAGACCGGGGGCCGCGTACGCTCCGCCCCCGTTCAACGGGTCAACGCGGACACGCTCCGGGAAGCCATGCAGAACTACATACACCCCTCCGCCCAGATCGTCACCGACGAACTGGCGTCGTATCCGAAGGCAGCCAAGGGGTTCGCCGGTCACGAGCGGGTGAACCACAGTTTCGGCCAGTATGTAAACCGGAAGGGGTACCACACGAACACCGCCGAGTCGTATTTCGCCTTGCTCAAGCGTGGGGTGTATGGCACATTCCACCATGTCAGCAAGAAGCATCTCGGCCGGTACTGCGACGAGTTCAGTTTCCGGTGGAACGGGCGTGGGATGAGCGACCGTGAGCGCTGCGATCTGGCCATTCGTGGCATAGAGGGCAAGCGGCTCATGAATCGGGAGCGTGCGGGATGAGTCAACTCTTGTGCGACGCGGACATTCGGACCTATTTGCACCAGCACGTCCGTCTGGCGCATCCTGGAGACTCCGCCTTGTTCCTTGACGAGTTCCCGCTGTATGGGGGTGACGTGCGCGCCGATCTGGTCGTGGTGAACGGCCGCCTTCACGGGTACGAGATCAAGAGCGCCCGGGATACTCTCGACCGTCTACCGCGGCAGGTTCAGGCCTATGGGGCAGTATTCGATCGCGCGTCGATCGTGGTGTCTGAGTGCCACCTCGATAGCGCCCGTAGGTTAGTGCCGGCCTGGTGGGAAGTCCTAGTGGCCCAGTGCGTCGGCGGAGGCGTGTGCTTCAAGTTCGATCGACGCGGGCGAGCCAATCCAGACCGAGAGGCGCTGGCGCTGACGGCTCTGCTCTGGCGAGCGGAGGCGTACGCGATTCTCCAGTCGCTGGGCCTCGATGCGGGTATGCGGTCAGCCAGCATGTCCGAGATGATGGACAAGCTCGCCGAGCACGTGAAGGTACAGAAGCTCGGCGAGCTTGTCCGTCATAAGTTGCGGGCTAGGGGAGATTGGCTATCTGCTGCACGACGTAAGCGAGATGGTGAGACGTGCCAACAGCCCGCCAATCGGTACCGTTACCGACGCAATCGCCGTTCGCGCACTTTGCAATGAAGGCGTCGCCCCAACTGAACAGCGGGCCGCACCATGCGGGGTGCTTCATGATCGCTTTCGCGAGTGCGGGGTACTGCTGCTTGGCGGGCTGCTTCTTCGTCTTGTCTTTCGTTCTCGGTAGCGCCTCGCCCTTGGCGACGACGAACGCGGTGGCCCATGTGTACCGGATGTTGGCGCTCATTCGCATCTGGCGCGGGTCCATCTCACCCACACTCGGATAGTTGATCCCGTAGTCGGAATATGTGGGCATGCGCTTGAGCTTGTCGATTCGGGACCGCGCGTGCGTCCAGTTCAGCCACTCCTCGCGCGACAATTCCTCGGTAGAAAACTGCCCCACATTGCTCATGTCCGGCGGGAAGGCGCAGGCCGACAGCGTCAGCGAGCGCCATTCGTCCAGCTCAGGCAATGCGTTGAGCAAGGGAACGAGAGTGGACTTCGGAGGAACCTGTCCGCCGAAGTCCACGAGCAAGTCAATCTTGCCCGTGGAAACTTTCAGGAACTTACGCAGTGCCTTGATCTGTCCGTCCAGGTCATCGGCCTCCAGATCGTCCTCTGTCAGTCGGAGGCACACCCCGCGACCATCCTCTGCGGCGGCATCCCTGACCGCCGTGTTGTACTCGGCGAGGCGATCGATTCCGGCCACCGGGATCGCCTTTACCCCGCCGTCGCGGAGCATGTCCAACATGGCCGCGATCGGCTCGCGACCATCTTCCAGATTCTCGTCCTGCTCGACGCCCACACCGTCGATGAAGACACGCCGCTCGGTACCCCAGTTCTTGACGATGTTGTCAGACACGGACTTAACGTGCGCGTCGATGGACTTCGACGGCACCGGATCTTCTTCCCCCTCGATCCACTTCGGCGGGATGTCCTGGATCTCCAACACCGGCGTCATCCCCGTCCTCACGGCTCCAGCCGCCTCGCGCAGCGCCCGCAGCTCGCCCGCCTTCGCCTTCAGAATCGGTACGTAGTGCTTGTGATCGAAACCCATGAGACTTCGTTCCTTTCTTGGCGTGTACACTCACGCCATATGGCCAAGAAGACCAACCGCACCAATCGTCCAGGCCGCCGTGGACTGAGCGTCTCGATGCATCCCCTGACCGCTGACGAGGCCCTTCGCGCCGTCCTGTCCATCAAGCCAGAGCACGCGAAGCGAGTCATCGTCAAGACCAGGGTGAAGAAACGGTAACCGGGTTACCCCCGGGAGTCCATTGCTGTGTTGTGAAGTGCATAATTCCGAATAAGAAAAGACGATCCACGCGGCCGAGCAGGACCGCCCGGATGTCGCGCAGCGACGTGAAGACTGGAAAGCGGAGCGACCCGGGCTCGACGCGGGCCGGCTGATCTTCATCGACGAGACCCAGGCCAAGACCAACATGACCCGGCTCACGGCCGCGCACCAGTTGGCGAGCGACTGATCGACAGGACGCCGCACGGTCACTGGAAGACCACCTCGCTGATCGCCGCGTTGGGGGCGAACGGCGTGCGCTGCTCGACGGTCGTGGATGGCGCGATCAACCGGGACGTGTTTGACGCCTTCGTCGATCCGGTGCTGGTGCCTGAACTGCGACGTGGTGATCCTCGACAACCTCTCGAGCCACAAGAGCGAGCATGCTGCTGACCTCCCCACAGGGCACGCGGACGTGCCCTGCGAGCCCTCGGGGGGGCGCGGCGACCACCCGAGCAGCGGGGGCCGGGTGATGGGGACCTGCTACGTAGGTGGCGTGCGGTGTTTTGGCCCACGCGATTGCTGAATATGGACGAACGGGATCGCGAGGGGAGAGTACCTTAACGGTCGCCCCCGAATCGGCGAAGGCTTCACGATACTCGCCATTGGGATCGAGGACGATGAAGCGGCATCCGCGCCGCTTGGGCGATGCGGCAAGGTCAGCTGTGGTTCATTCGAGATCGAACCGGAACTTGCTGGCCTCGAGATACTCAAGTGACTGGTCAATCGAGATCCATCGCCTCCCCAGTTGTTCAGCGACCATGCCGGTGGTGTTCGACCCGGCGAACGGGTCTACGACGATGTCGTTGTCGTCGGTCAGCATTTTGATGAAGAACTCGGGCAGCACCGCTGGGAATCTGGCGGGGTGAATCTTCATACCCGATTCCTTGCATCGCAAGGTGTAAGGGTCATTCGCGGCGTTGTTGCCGAACCTAAGCAGGTCGCTCGGCGTGCCATCGTCGATCACGTTGGGCGGGATAGAGCCGCCGTGCTCGGTGCTCGCGAACCCCTCATTGATCATGTGCCCCGCCGGACGCTTCGTCTTGGAAAGCCCGCGCTTGTTGAGCCGGATCATGTCGGCGCTGTAGGGCCGCAGGACGTTGCGGTTGTTTGCCTTTGGGTGCGGCGTCTTGCTAAACCACCAGACAAACTCCACCGAGTCCTTCACGCGGATGCGCCGCACCGTGACCCACTCCGCAGGCACCGGCATCTTCGCCGGGTTGTACCAGAAGAACTCCTGCGCGAGGTAGAGGCCGACGGTCTCTACAAGCTCGACGAGCAGCTTGTAGGTGTAGATGGACCGCGTGGGCTTGCCGGGCGTCCACGCGCCGCCGACGTTGAGCACAAAGCTGCCATCGTCGGCGAGCACCCGGCGGATCTCCCGGGCGAAGGGCAGGAGCCAGTCAATGTACTCGTGCTGATCGGCGTTGCCGTACTCCTTTTTAAAGTGCAGCGCGTACGGCGGCGACGTGACCACAAGGTTCGCTGATCCCGTCGGCATTGACCGAAGAACCTCCAGCGAGTCGCCCACAACCGCGATTCCCAGATCTGTTTCGTAGAGGGGCTTTTTCGGTACGAGGTCGCCCCAGGCCGTTTTGGGGGTCCGTGCCAGGTCAAGAAGTTGCTGCTTCGCCATCAGTTCACGCTCCATCGTTCAGCCGGATGAGCATCGTACGGTGGTTGTTCCAGCCGGAACGGAGGATTGAGGCCAAATGCGACTCGGTAGTCAAGTTGCAGACTCCGCCCCAGCCGCCTTGGCGGTCGCTCGCACCTGCTCAAGGGCCGTCGGTGCGACGCCGACCGCTACCTTCCCGAGCAATCTGGTAGCCAACAGGAGCAGCGGCCATGATCGCAGACGACTCGAACCTGGTTGCGCCGGAAGACGCCTGTCCGCTGTGCAAGGAGCGCCGGGCCGACATGCTCGTGTGGGACGAGGACGGCACGCAGGTGACCTGCACCATGTGCGGGTGCACCTACACGCCCAAGGCCAAGCGCGAAGACTGACGGCTGCGGCCATCACCGCCTCCCCCTCGCCGCGCCTCCGGCAGGAGCCGCGGCTTTCTCTTCGGCGTGAGCGTTCGACGCCGGCGGCACCGCCATCGCCGCGGGAA
>JAEYNG010000277.1 GCA_023412695.1 Planctomycetota bacterium
TCCTTGAGCTCCTCTTCGGTAAGCGCCCGCGGCTCAGCGCCGTCTGCAATTTCTACCCATCGATCAAGCGAACGCTTGAGCACGCGGCCGTCGTCGGTCGGAACGCCGTTGGCATCGAGTCGTTCGAGCACAACCATGCCGACGCTCGCCGCGGGCAGCGGCGTTGGCGATGCCGAGAGGTACGCGGCCGGGTCGATGGTCAGACGCGACAGACCGGCGACCTTCGCCAGGCGCTCGCCGTCGATCCTGACGAAGAACCGCTCGCGGCTGGTGTCCGCCGGCGAACCGACGTCAAGGGTGTGCCGCGTCGTTTCGACCGCCGGACGGTCGGTCGCGTTCGCGACATCATTCCGATCGATCTCCACCAGAACACGGGCGTGCGGTTCGTCGAGGCCGGTTGGCACGCCGGGCGCCCCGTCATCCACAAACTCCACAATCTCAACCGCCGCGAGCGTGCCGATCAGCCGCTGCACGGCTTCCTGGTCGGCCGGGCTCGCGACGGGTTCGCGCAGCGACCAGCGGCCTGCCGTTCGCGCGAGCGCCAGCGTCTGCTCTCCGCGTTCCAGACGTACGCGTGCGATATCGGCCCGCGCCCACGGCATCGCCGCCCGGGCCCGCCAGTTCCGCACGTTCCGGTCCCGGACGATCTGGTGCAGCCGATCGTTCACCATGGCTCGGGTAACAGTTTCACCGGCTCCGTCGCCGCGGGTGACGACCTCGATCAGGCCGGTGCCGCCGATCGACCGCTCGGCGAAGCGAACGGTGATCGGCCCGCCGTCCGATCGCTCAAGCGTCACAACGGTCGGGACCGAGCCCAGTTGGGCTTCGCATTGAGGGATCGCGACCGATGTCGCCTCGGTCATCAGCGCGAGCAGGTTGTCCGCCTGCGCTCCGGGAACGGGCCACGCAGCGCCCTTCCCGCCAAGCTTGAGCAACCACTCGCCGCTCGCCGCGTCGGTGCGTTCCAACACGTCCGGATCGCCCGTGCCCGAGGGGCCGATCGATACTCGCCGTACCGCGGAGGGGCTGAACGACACTACCCTCGTCCCGGCGGCCGGTCCGTCGCCCGCGCCGCCGCCCCGCAATGCGAACACCACCCCGAGCCCGAGCACAACCGCGACGATCAGCCAGCCGATCACTGCCTTTGTTGACATGCGGGAACTGTAGCGGATGCGCCGTCGCCGGTTGCACCCTGCAAAATCGCCGTCCCCAACTTCCCAACACTCTCAACTCCGGCCCTCCAACTGTGATAGGCTCCTCCCCGTGCGCATCGCCCACATCTGCGCATCCTGCGGAATCGACCTTACGGGTGTCTCGGCGCCGATCGACGCCGTCCTCCGGCTGCCGATCGTCGTCTGCCCGGGGTGCAAGGCCGCCGTTGTCCGCAGGAAGCATCCGACGCTGACCTGGACCCGCCGCGCGGTCGGCGTGGTGCACGCGATCATCGCTGGAGCGTTCCGCGGCGCCGGGTCGCTCGCGTTCTGCGGTGCGGTGTATGCGTCAGCGGACCTTGTCTGGTCCGAGGGGCTCCGGTTTATGGCGTTCGATGCGCAGCAAATCGAAGCTGCGGGTGTGGCGATGATCATCTGGCTTTCCGTAGCACTGGCCGCGGGATTCTGGTTCGGGTTCATCTTCCCGAACCGCCGTTTCTGGCAAAACGCGCTGCTGTGGGCCGCCGTCATCGGCGGTGCGCTGGGCGTCGTCGGAGCTGCTGATCAGCTGGACGCCTTTATGTCGTTCGCCGTCGACAACCGTTCCTTCAGGCCGCCGCTGGACGTCCTGCGGAGCACGATCCCGACGTCGATGTCCCTCGTCGCCCTCGCGTGGGCATTCTCGTTGATCACCATCCCCCTCGGGCGCCTCGCCGGCCGGTGGTTCGAACGATCGATCCGGCGCCGCTTGTGGCGACGTGCCTGCGACAGGAGAATCACCGTATGGACAGCCGCCAGCACGAGGCGCTGACGCCGCCGGCCGAAGTGCGAGTGTCCGCCCTTGTCGCGGACCGCGCGTGCTCACGGTGCGCGTTCAACCTCATCGGCCAGACGATCGTTCGCGAGCCACGGTACGATCTGCTGATTGTGCGCTGCCCGGAATGCGGGACCGTCGCCGCGCTGCACGAGTATCCATTGCTCGGACGTTGGGCCAACCGCTGGGCTGCGATGGCGGCCGGGCTCTGGTTCCTTGTCCTGACCGCCGCGACAATCGGCATCTCCGCCATCATTTTCGGGTTCACGGTCGGAACGCACCATCTCACAAGCCAGACCGTTGCGCAGCGGATCGCCACGGCGTACGAGAGTCACCTCCGGGCCACCAATCCGCAGAGCCAGACAACCGGCTGGTGGAATATTGACCAGCAATGGTGGGCGACGTTCGACAAAGCCACGCTCACCGCCGACGGCATTATGCGTGCAATGGACTGGCGGGGATTCGCGATCTGGATCGTCGCATTTCTTGTGCTCGTCCCGCTTTCATGCGTCTGGTCCGTGCTGCTCGCGCACCGCCGCGGCCCCTCGCTCCTCGCGACCTATCTCACCATGCCCGCCATCGCCGCGATCTTCATGGGACTTTCCCGCGTGGGGACTCAATGGTCGCCGAATGCCAGCGATCTCGCGATCAATGAGGTGATGCCCGTTGTGCTCCCCCTCTGTCTGGCGTTCTCGATGATCCCGCTCGCCGTCGGTGCGCTGATCGGCCGCCCGCTCGCGCGGTTGCTGCTCACGCTCTGGCTCCCGCCGCGGCTTCGCGTGCCGCTGTCGTTCCTCTGGCTGTGTGACGGAAAGACACCGCCGAAGCCGACGTGGTGATCACTCCCGCGCGGCATCGACCAGCGCACGGAAGATTGCACCGCCGAGTGCGTCATTCTCTGTCCGCTCCGGGTGCCATTGCACGCCGATGTAGAATCGCCGAGACGGGTCCTCGATCCCTTCGATCACGCCGTCATTTGCCACAACGGTCGTGCGCAACCGACCCGGCGAGCGCACGGCTTGCCGGTGATGGCTCGTCACTTCGCCCGCTGCGCCAGAGTTGACGAGCCCCGCGAGTACTCCACCGTCAACGACCGCTCGAACACGGTGTCGTGCATTCCCTGCGTGCGAGGCCGAGGTCGGCACATCGTCCGGCATGTGCTGGTTGAGGTCGCCGCCGGCGCACAGCGCCATTAACTGCATCCCGAGGCACACGCCGAGCGTGGGCACAGCCGAGCGATTCTCGAGCGCCCGAAGAAGCGCGACCTCATACGTCTGCCGTGCCTCGTGCATCGGCTTCGCCGCATGGTGCGTTGGGACGCCGAACATCTCTGTCCGCGGATCGTCGCCGCCCGTCAACACCACCCCGCGGCACAGTTCCAGTTGCTCCGGGATCAGCTCCACCACCGGCGGAAGCACCACCGGCATGCCGCCCGCCCGTTCGACCGAGCGGCTATACGCCAACGCGCACTCGATGCGAACGGACCCCGGTCGCGGCTCGCTGACATCCGCGGTAATCCCGATCAACGGTCGTTGCGGCATCGCCACGCTCCTCGCGCTCCGCGAAGCGTAGCGACCGCCGCGCGGCCAGTCAGGCCTCTTTCCGTAAAGTGCGACGGTAAGCTCCGGAGGCTGCTTTCTTCCGTCGCGGTTGTGCGGTGCGGCCCTTCTTCCCGGGTTTCTTGCGGTGAGGAGAGCTTCGCTCGGCCGCCTTCTCGAGTGACGGGAGCGACTGCTTCGTCCGAAAGTAGTCCGCCCATGGGTCACGCCGCCGCTTCTTCAGGTGCTCGAGCGCGTTCGCCACGGTGTATTGGTTCGCGCTCTTGAGCGCCTTGACATCTTCCCACCGGATCGGCATCGACACCGGCGCGCCCGACCTCGCCCGGGTCGAATATGGTGCGACCGACGTCGCGCCGCGCCCGTTCCGCAGGTAATCGACGAAGATCTTGCCCTTCCGGTCGGCCTTGTTGAGGTTTGACGTGTAGTCGTCCGGGTACTGGCGCTCCATCAGCACCGCGATCGCCTTCGCGAACGCTTTCGCATCGTCCCATTCATAGCCGGGGCGGATCGGCACACACACGTGCAGGCCCTTCCCGCCGCTGGTCTTGATGAAGCTCTTGAGCTTCACAGCTTTCAAAATTTCCCGGCACCGAATCGCAGCGATCTTGACCGCCTCGAAGTCCACCCCTTCGCCAGGGTCGAAGTCGAACGTTATCAGGTCCGGGTGCTCGATATCCTCCACGCGCGAGCCCCATGGATGCAGTTCGAGCACGCCGAACTGCACCAGCGAGACAAGGCCTTCGATCGTGTCGATGGTGATGTACTCGCCGCGGGTGTTCTTCTCGGTGATCATCACTCCGCCAACGGCGCGGGGAAATGTCCCGCCCGTGTGCTTCTGAAAGAAACACTGCTTTGAACGGCCCTGGGGGCACCGCACCGTGCTGAGCGGGCGCTTCTCGACGTACGGCATCAGCAGCGGCGCGATCGCCGCGTAATACCGGGCAATGTCGATCTTCTTCAGCCCCGCCTCGGGGTAGACCTCGCGCTCGGGGCTCGAGATCCGCACGCCCTCGATTACGTGCTCTTCCGCGGGCTCGGTTGACTTGCCGCGGCGTTTGAGCGACTTCGCCGTGTGCGCCCGGCGCGCCTTCTCCTCGGCGGCGGGGCGCGGCCTCGTGGTTTCGATTTTCACGTCCTTTGCCTCCTTATCCTCGCGCAATCCCATGAACACCGGGTGGCGCAGCCGGCCGTCCTCCGTCCACTCCGTGAACTCGATCTCGCCGACGAGTCCGGGGGTCACCCACTTCGCGTCGTACACCTCGCTCCGCGGCGGAGTCACAGCCAGCGGCATCGACGTGCGCCGCAACGGTTGCATACGGTCGAACACGTCCTTCAATGATTGGTGGTTGAAGCCCGTGCCGACACGTCCGGTGTACACGAGCCGCCCGTGCTCGTCGTGCGCGGCCAGCAGCAGAGAGCCAAAGTGCTTGCGGCTGCCTGATGGTGGCGACCACCCGACGATGATGAACTCCTGCCGCTTGCTGCACTTTGTTTTCACCCATGTGTGGGATCGCCGCTGCTCGTACGGCGCATCGGCGAGCTTGGAGATCGCGCCTTCAAGCTTCAGGTCGCACACCTGTTGCCGGAGCACGCCCCCGTGACCGGACACGTGGTCGCTGTAACGAAGAATCGACGGCGCGCCGTGCAGCACGCGCTCGAGATGCGCCTTGCGATCGACCAGCTTCGCGCCTGTCAGGTCGTACCCGTCGCAATACGGCAGGTCGAACGCGAAGAACGCCAGGTTCGCGTAGTCTCGTGACTTGATCGCCTGCTGAAGCGTCTGGAACGAAGTTCGCCCGGATGGGCTGAGGATGCACGCCTCGCCGTCGATGAGCGCCGTTTCGACCGCCAGCTCGGCAATCGCCTTGGCGATGGGCGCGAACCTCGCTGTCCAGTCCTTTCCGGTCCGGGTGATCAGCTTCACACTCGGACCGTTCTTCCTCGCGATGAACCGGTATCCGTCGAACTTGATCTCGTGGATCCAGTTTGCGCCTGTCGGGACGGAGTCAACCAGCGTGCACAACTGGGGCGAGAACTTCCGCGGCAATGGCGCGGCTCTCGCGCCTGGAACACCGCCTGTATCGCTGTCCTTCTTGCGGCTCGTTTTCTGTCGGCGCGGCGAGCGGGCCCGCGTCGTCGCCATTTTCTTCGACCTCTTGACTGTCTGTGCTCGTCCAGACTTCCACACTTTCCCGTTGGCCGACGCGATCTCCTGCATCGTGCGGCCGGTGTCGACACTCACTGTTTCCTCATCTGTGATCGCCCGCCCCTTGCGGACATGCTCGTCGGACCGCTTGATCAGCAACCAGTTCTTTCCCTCCTCATCGCCGACTCCGCCGCCGCCGTGCATGCGCGTGAGCGTCCACTCGCCGCGTAACCGCTCGCCGTCGAGCCGGAAGGTCAACTTGCCCTTCCTTACGGCCGCGGCCGGGTCCTTGTCCACCGGCTCCCACGTGCCGCGGTCCCATAGCATGACCGTGCCGCCGCCGTATTCCCCCTCGGGGATTGTTCCCTCGAACTTTCCATACTCGACCGGATGGTCTTCGACATGCACGGCGAGCCGCTTGTCCGCCGGATCGAGCGATGGCCCTTTCGGCACCGCCCATGACAGCAGCACGCCGTCCAGCTCAAGCCGAAAGTCATAATGCAGCCGGCTCGCGTCGTGTTTCTGAATGACGAACGAGCGGCCGGACCTGGTTCGGTGCACCGTTCCTTTCGGCTCAGCGGTCTTTCGGAAGTTGCGCTTGCGGTGGTAGGTTGTGAGTCCCATGAAGTGTTACCCGTAGGCGACCGCCGCAAGCGCAGGGTTGATGGGGTCAGCCCGCCTTACGCCGCGTTGTCGCCTTGCCCGATTGCCCCTGCCTGCGCCCCGTCTTCTTGCCGGTGTTCTGCTCGACGCTCTGCTGGAGCAGCTCGAGGAAGTTGATCGGCGCGGGCGCATCCTCGATGACCTCTTCCTCCTCCTCCACCGGCGCGGACGTGATCTCGCCGGCCTTCACACGTTTGTTGATCCAGCGCAGGAGCGCTCGCCGGTATTCGTCGTGGTACTTCTCCGGTTCCCAGTCGCCCTTCATGTTCTCCACGAGCAGCCGCGCGATCTTCGCCTCCTGCGGAGAAATTGTCTGCCCCTTCGGGAGCGACATCGGAATCGCCAGCGCGTCCGTGCCACGGAGCTCGTCGTCATACCGCAACAGGTTCAGCACGAGCGCATGGTCAAGCGGGAGAAGCACCGCGCTGTACTGGCGGGTGCGGAGCACGACCTTGGTCACACCGACCAGCCCCGTTTCGTCCAGTGCGCGGCGAAGCAGCAGGTATCCCTTCTCGCCGCCTTTGCCGGGCTCGAGGTAGTACGGCTTGTCGAAGTAGACCGGCGAGATCGATTCCAGCGGCACAAACTCCGCGATGTCGATCGTCCGCGTGACCTCCGGCGCCGCGCGCTTCAGGTCGTCATCGCTGAGCACGATGTACTTGCCGTCGTCGAACTCGTAGCCGCGGGCGATCTGGTCCCACGGGACTTCCTCGCCGCTCTCGGCGTTCACACGCTCGTACTTCACGCGCGAGTGGTCGCGCGTGTCGATCATGTGCAGCTCCAGTTCTTTCCGCTTCTCCGCGGTGTGGAGACTGATCGGGATGTTGACAAGGCCGAACGCGATGTGGCCTTTCCAGATCGGGCGTGCCATAGACAGAACTCCGTTGTCGTGCTCGTTCGCGGGTCCTTCCGCGTCTTCATCTTCGCGCCGGGAAGTGAGCGGGTGCTGAATGCTGCGTGAACCGCCTGTCATTGCCCGCGACCGAAATGTAAACAGCGATTTATCACCGCTTCACGATCACCCCGTATCGCCGGGTCAGAATCCGGAGACGTTGCAGATGGAACTCGCAACGTCAGGAGAATCCCAATGGCGAAGTCACGCAAACAGTCCGGCACGTCAGGATCAGGCGGCACCTCCGACAGCGCCGGCACCTCGCGCACCAGCGGCAGCGCGGGCGCAAGCGGTCCCGGTGGCAAGTCCGCCGGCTCGGGCACTCGCTCCCGCGGCGGCCGCGCCGGCGGCAGCCAGTCCTTCGGCTCCAGCGGTTCGGGCGGCTCTGGACGCCGGAGCGGCGGCAGCAAGTCCGGGTCGAAGTCCACTTCGCGACGCGGCGGGTCGAGTGGCGGGCGTCAGCAGAACGACAATGACAACGATCGCGGCCAGCAGCAGCGCGGTATGCGCGTTTCCGGCCAGATGGGCTATGACCTCGGCACGCCCGGGGAATACAACCGTCGTGGGCAGGAGGAGCAGTGGGGCGGCCGCGGTGATTCCGAGTACGGCAGCCGTGGCGGCTTTGACCGCGAAGACGAGAGCGATTACGGCTCGTACAGCCGCTCGTCCTCGCAGCGCGGCCAGCAGGGCGGCGGTGGTGGATACGGTCAGTCGGGCGGTTACGGCGGCAGGCGGTCCAACTACGAAGTCGAGGACCGCGAGGGCGGCGGCATCTATGACCGCGGGACGCGCGGCGGTGGACGCCAGCGCTCCTACGAGGAGGACGACGAGCGCAGCGCTGGCTGGGGTGGCGGACGCGGACGCAACCGCGAGTCCGAGTACTCCGGCCGTGGTGGCGAGCAGTCGTACGGAGGCCGGGAGCGCGAGGATCGATACTCACGGGGGTATGGCCAGGACGACCGCGATCGGTACATGGAGCGAGGTCCGTCGCAGGGCTATGGGCAACGCGGCGGGCGCGAGCAGGGTCAGGGCCGCGCGTGGGAGTCTTCGACCGAGGACTGGGCTCGGCAGAACGACTACGCCTCCGGCGGTGGCGGGCGAGGGCGTGGTGGATATGACGAAGATGATCGCGGCGGCGGTTATGGTCAGCAGGACCGCGGCCGCGGCTACCAAGGCGGATACCAGCAGCAGTACTCAGGTCAGTACGAGCCCTCGGGGAGGGGGGAGCGGAATGATCAGGGCTGGGAGAACGAGGACGGCGGCGGACGCGGGCGCGGCGGATCCGGCGGTGGCGAAGGCGGCCGCGGGTTGAACCGCGGCGGCAGCTCGCGGTCGCGTTATTCGCAGCGGCGCGGACTGATATTGGGATTACCGGGGCGGTGAGCTATGCCCTGGGCAAAGATCGCACTGGGACTCGCTTCCGTCATCGGGCAGCTACTTGGTCCGCTCCGTGACGGACCGGCTTACAGGGCACTACATATGTCAACCGGGTTGTTTGCATGGATCGAACATGCTCCGTTCTCTCCGCCGCGGCCGCGGCCGTGCGAAGAGCCGCGACCCATCGCAGGTGAAAAGCCGAGGCACAAGGTCGTGCGAGCGGAATTCAAGCCGCGAGCCTCAGGGCGCTCCTCGTCACGCACATGCCTGCACGGGGGTCCTGTCCATGATTGCCAGGACCCGTGGCAGGCGCTGGCGCGGGCAGTTCTCGAAAGCGATCTTGAAGACTCGCCCGAACGAGAACTGGTCGAAGTGACATAATTGGGACTTTCAACCCTTTAAATGATCTGCCGGCTCTTCGTTCCGCCCGCGCACCACGTGGACTTCGTTTGGTCGTCAAGCGGTCTGAATGGCTGAAAGCCGCCACCGGCTACGCGCTCCGCCTGTACACTCCTTTCGCGCCGCACGCTTGCTGGCGGCGAGAGAAGGAGACCGGAGGCGTGACACTTATCAATCTCGGCTGGCCCGCTCGTGTGGCTGCGCTTGTTGGTGCGGCTGGTATTTCGCTCGTCCTTGTTGCATGCAAGGCCGGTGCTCAAAAACCGCCGGAAGGTAGTTCGATCCCACAAGCCGCGGCGAAGGAGCAGCCCAGGCCGACGATCGTGCTGGAAGAGCCGAGCGTGCCGGCGGAGCAGTTCAACAAGACCGCAGGCCAGGACCTTGGGCCGTTGCACAACGTGCTGCGTGTGACGCCGCGGATGTTCAGCGGCAACTCGCCGGAGAACGATGCGGCCTTCGCCGAGCTCCAGGCGCTCGGGATCAAGACCATTATCTCGGTCGATGGCGGCAAGCCGATGGTGGACCGCGCCGCGGCCTACGGCATGCGGTACGTGCACTTGCCGGTCGGGTATGACGGGATCGAGCCTCAGCAACAGGCGCTGATCGCGAAGGCTTACCGCGATCTCGACGGGCCGGTGTATATCCACTGTCACCACGGCAAGCATCGTGGCCCGGCCGCGGCGGCGAGCGCGGCGGTCATCGTCGGTGAGATGACACCCGACGAGGGTGTGGATTTCCTCAAGGCGGCCAAGACGGCGGCGAGTTATGCCGGGTTGTACGAGTGCGTGTCCTCGATCTCCGCGGCGGTGAAGGAACTGGTGGACAAGTCGCCGCCGGCCGACGAGCTGCCTTCCGTGGCGACGGTTTCGGGGCTGGTGGACAACATGGTCGGCGTAGATTTTTGCTTCCTGAACCTTGAGCATGTGAAGAAGGCTGGGTGGACGGTCCCCAGGGACCACCCCGACATCGTGCCCGCGGCCGAGGCGGGGCGGCTGGCTGACCACTACCGCGTGCTGATGGATGACGCGGAGTGCAAGGCCAAGGCCGAGGAGTTCGGGGCGTTGCTCAAGAAGGCGTGGGAAGAGGCCCAGGCGCTCGAGGACGGGATCGTCGCCGAGAGGGACGCGAAGGATCTGGACACGATGTTCGCGGTGGTCGAGCAATCGTGCAAGGACTGCCACACGAAGTACCGGAACAAGAAACGGGTCCGGTGATGGGCTGTTCGGGGTCGAGGCGCCGGGCGACGTAGACTTTCCTCCCCATGTGGCGCGGCATCTCCCTGGCCAACAAGTGTCTCCTGCTCTTCGGCGCGGCCGTAGTCCTCATCCTTGTGGCTGCGCTGTTTGTTTCGTGGCTGCGGATGAGCGCGATTGTTGAAGAGTCGCAGAAGGAGCTGTCGCACGAGCTTGTACG
>JAEYNG010000279.1 GCA_023412695.1 Planctomycetota bacterium
GTGTCGTTCCGCCCGCGCCGCTGGGCGTGACGGACCTTGGCCCGGAGCCGGAGGGGGCGATCATCGTGGACTATCGGCGCGATCACCCATCGCTGGCGCTCTCGGCGATCGACAAGATCAACATCACCAAGTTCCGGCGGGTTGCGATCGAGCCGGACACGCCGGTGCGCGCGATCGCGACATCCGACAAGGGACCGGCGGTGGTCGAGGTGTCCGATTCCAACGTTCTGGCGATCGTGGTTCCGTGGGACGTGATCGACTCGGACTGGTGCTTCGACCCGGGCTGGGTGCTGTTCCTTGCCGGGAGCGTGCTATATCTCTCCGATGCCGGCGCGGGCGCGACGGGCGAGTCGGTCCGGCCCGGCGACACGCTTCGGACACGCATCCCGCTGGGCGCGAATGATGTGCGGGTCTCGCTCCCGGACAACTCGCGCGTGCAGGTCGAGCCCGCGAGCGACGGCTCGGTCGCGTTCGGCCCAGTGACCACGAACGGCATCTACACCGTTTCATGGCTGGGCACCGCCGCGGCGGCGGACTTCCAGGCTGACGGACGCGTGCGGCGGCCCATCGCCGCGAACCTGACCGACCCGAACGAGTCGGACATTGGCGCGGCGTCGACGCTGTCGTTCGCAAACGACCAAATCGCGGCCCGGAGTGAGGACGAGGCGGAGCTGACGCGGAAGCTGTGGCCCTACCTGCTGCTGGGCGCGCTGGCGATCATCATGCTGGAGTGGTGGGTGTACAACCGGAAGGTGGCGATCTGAACGCGATCAGACCCTTTGACCCGGCAACGGCGTCATCCGCACACGGCCAGGTTCGACAACAGTGAACATTCCGAGCCAGTCCTCTCGGGCGAGGACCGCGGCTGTGATTTGGGCCGTCACCCACTGTGGGCTTGGTGCGCCGAGGCGAAAAAGGATCACACCGCTGGAGCAAGCCGCGCCCTTGCGGTAGACGAGCTCGCCAAAGTCCTTATCGAGCGTCAAGAGCACGCGCTGTTCTTTGTGCGATCGCGCAAGCACCGACGTGTCGTCAGCACTTGCCTGGTCCTCACAAACCCATGCGACATCCATGCCTCGTTCTCGCATGGCCTTGACAGCGTCGCCGTGGAAGTTCTCGTCTGCAAGATAGCGGATCATGCAGATCACGCCGAAAGGGGATAGATCCGTTCAGAGGACAGGCGTTCGGAGGCATAGGCCAGACATGCGCGAATGTCATCCGATGTCAGCCGGGGGTAGTTCCGGAGAATGTCCTGTTCGTTCCATCCCTGGGCGAGAAGGCTCACCACAAGTTCAACAGCGATGCGTGTCCCGGTCACGACAGGCTTGCCGACGAGGATGTTCGGGTCGATCGTGATGCGTTGCTGCCAGGTCATCTGAGGCTCCAGTAGCAAATACTAACGCAGGACTCGATAACAGGCCAGCGACATCGTGATCCCAAGCACACTCAGCCCAACCCAAACCGAGAGCTTGGAACTGAGTGCGAAGTCGATAAAGCCCAGCGTGACAGGAATCAGGAGCATCGCCGCCACGAGAATCGACGGGCTTCGCCCGGGCCGGAACACGGCATGCCACCACGCGCGCCCGAAGAAGTACGCGCCGGGAAGGAACAGGCACGCAGGGAGCAACGACGCGGTCTTGGGCGGGAAGATCTCGACATTACGCGGATCGCGGCGGCTGACATACAGCGGGATCGACTGTCCGACGTTCAGGCTCGCCGCGAAGGCCTCGGCCGCACCGAGAGACCGGCCGTAGTGTGGTGTGCATCGCTCCCTGCCATTCAAAGTTGACCATACCCACACCGCGAGCCATCCTCGCGAGGTTCGCGGGACTCGTGTTGCCCAAGCCGGCGCAAGCACCGTTCCCTTGACCTCAGGATCTGTCGCACGAAAGGCGACATCGATCAGATTCGCGAGTCGGAGCATCGAGAACCCGACGACCAAGCCGATGATCGCAGCGGTCGGGAACCTGGACATCCGCCGCAGGATGCGCCATTGCCGCGCACGTGCGGACCTGTGCCACGATGAACGGCGCCCGCGAGTGCTCACCGCCACACCACCACCTCTTTCACCGGCTTTCGCTGGATGTCCGGCACCACGCAGCCGTCCGCCGGATACCCGACCGGGATCAGCAGGAATGGCCGCTCGTGCTCGGGCCGCTCGAGGATCTTCGCAAGGAAGTTCATCGGGCTGGGCGTGTGCGTCAGCGCGGCCAGGCCCGCGTGGTGCACCGCCGCGAGCAGCAGCCCGACTGCAATGCCGACGCTCTCCTTGACGTAGTACACCTGCCCGCCCTCATCCGTCTTCATCAGCTTGAAGACGACGATCAGCCACGGCGCGGCCTCGAGGAACGCCTTGTCCGGCGTCGTATCAAACGGCTTTAGGTCGTCGAGCCACTCCGCGTTGGCCTTGCGCCCGTAGAACTCGCGTTCCTCGGCCTCCGCGCCCTCGCGGATCGCTTTCTTCAAGGCCGGATCGCTGACGCAGACAAACCGCCACGGCTGCTTGTTCGCGCCACTGGGCGCGGTCGCCGCGGCCATGCAGATCGTCTCGATCACCTCTCGCGGCACCTCGCGGTCCGAGAACATCCGAACGCTGCGACGCTGCCGCATGATCGAGCAAAACCGTGCCGCGCACTCCCCGGGCGTGCCCGATGGTTGATACGGAGTCAGCGGCACATGCCGCGGCGGAGAGGGTTCAACAGGAGCGTCGTCGTTCATACGGTTCGGGCCTCAATCGGGTGTGCAACATTTCAATGATGTTCAAGCTCCGTGTCAACACACAACGGGCCCGCGGCGGTGTCATAGAGATTGACCGGTCCTTTACTCGTACTCAGATTGCTTAACGTCCCCACCCTTCCGCCGCACGATCGGCGAATGACCCCAAGGAGCTGGCCACAATGCTCACCACGCACGCACCCACCGCCCGCCGTCGCTTGGTCATGTGCCTCGTCGCCGCCGCGGCGGCCGTCGGCGGCATGCATGCCGCGGCCAACGCCCAGAACCACAAGCCTTGGCCCGAGCCCTCCGCTTACAAGACCCCCGCGGTGAAGGATAAGAACGCCGCGCTCGAGTACATGACGATCCGCGACCTGATGGACACCAAGTTCATCCAGTTTGTCGGCGAGCAGTACAACGGCGGCGAGGCGACATGGGTCCCGACCGACGAGCTGACGGTGCTGCTGGAGGAGAATCAGCCGCTGATCAAGCGGCTCATCGAGGCGTCGAAGCTTCCGAACTACGACTTCGGCATCCGCTACGAGGACGGCTACGCGGCGCTGCTCCCTCATCTTGGCCACATCCGTTCTTTCGCCCGGATACTCGGGGCAGATGCGCGGCGGCTCGCTGTCGCCGGACGCACCGACGAGGCGACCGAGCGGCTGCTCACCTGCCTGCGACTATCGCGTCACGTCATGCAGGACAAGGTCCTCATCTCCTCGCTGGTATCGATCGCGATCACCTCGCTCGCCGTGAACCAAGCAGAGATTACCGCGCGGGACTTCGGCATGAGCGACGCCTCCCGTCGTGAGTTCATCAAGCTCGCCAAGTCGCTGCTGAACGAGGACCCCTTCATGACCCGTGCGTGCCTGCAGACGGAGAAGCAGCTCGCGATCACGTCCATCAAGCCCGTCATCGAGGGCAAGGGCGAGCACGCAGGGCGCGAGCTCGTGAAGCACTTGAAGGGCTTGCTCCTTGAGGCCGACGCGATCAGGCTGATCGAGCCCCTGAACGAGGAGCAGCTCAACGAACAGGTGGACCTGCTGACCCGCTATTACGCCGCGCTCAACGACGCCTGGGTCGCCAAGGACGCCGCAGACCGCCTCAAGGCGCTCGAGCAGCGTCTGACCGACGGCGACTTCGGCGTGCTGGTTAGGCACCTCGCGCCGGCGCTCACCAAGGCGTACTCCGCCCTGCAGAAGACCACCAAAGAGATCGAGGCCGTTGTTGCACTGCTCGAGCCCGGGCCGATGGTCATCGATGACCTGATTGTCGAGCCCGCCGAGTGACCGCCTTCAGCACTGGAATCATCCGGGGTCCCGCCGTTATCGCGGACGGGCCCCGCTTTGCTGGACACGCCTCGTCCACGGCGCACGCTTGAAGCACAACACCCATCGGTCATGAACAACGCGGGTCAACAACTCCTGCTCGCGACGCGGCGCGGTGACGAGCCCGCGGCCAGAAGCCTCTGGCACGCGTACGCCCCGCGTCTGATCGCGTACGCCCGGAGCATCGTCCGCCGCACCGGCACGCCGCAGGACGCCGAGGACATCGTCCAGACCGTCTTCTGCCGCATGCTCCGCGCCGACCTTGACGACCTTGCGCTCGTGGATGATGTCGGCGCGTGGTTGGCGCAGGTCACCCGCCGCACATCGCTGAACTGGTTGCGAACGAACCGGCGCGAACGTGCCCGCCGTGGCCGCGCGCACCCGGCATCGAGCGGCGACGCTGCCGCCCCATCTGATGCCGAGTTGGCCGATGCGATCGAGCGTCTGCCCGCGCGGCTGCGTGAGGTGGTCGTGCTCAAGCACGCCGGCGGGCTGACGTTCGACCAGATCGAGCTCGCCACGGGCGTCAGCCGCAACACCGCCGCCGCCAGGTATCGAGCGGCGGTCGAACGCCTTCGATCCATGCTGCGGGATCGCGACGTCTCTTCCGTATCATTCAACGCCAAATCTCCGAGGGAGAAGCTGGTGCACCATGGCTGACCAACAGCAACAGTCTCATCCGCCGCGCACCGACGATGCGCTGGCCGCGCGGCTTGACCACTGGGGCCGCCGTGAACGTTCGCGCTTGAGCGAACCCGGCGCACGCTTCATGAGCGAGGTCCGCTCTTTGCGCACAGGCCCACGGTTCGCCCGACGCGTGGTGACGTTGCTCGCCGCAGCAGCAGCAATCGCGCTCGCCGCGATCGTGGCGCTGCGCGCCGATACGCGCCCGTCGTCACCATCGGGCACTTCAGGCACGGTCCCGTTGGCGCAACGCCCTGCGCCGAGCACGATCATCAACGCCGCCGCGGGGCTCAATACCGATGCGGCCACCGTCTTCGATCTGCTCGATCGGCTCCCCGAGCGTGAAACGCGCGATGCCCCCGCACGCGCGGGCGATGCTTACTGCGTCGGGTGCATGGACGACCTCATGCGGATCTAGCCGCCACCCGTCGTG
>JAEYNG010000343.1 GCA_023412695.1 Planctomycetota bacterium
CTTCTGGATCTCGCCCCGAACAAACTCGACCTTCCCCTTCGCGCACGCGCCTAGCCGCTTCTCCGCCGCCTTGAGCATCGCCGCCGACGCGTCCACCGCGATCACCCGCTTCACCAGCGGGCACAGCAGCTCCGTCACATTCCCCGTCCCGCACCCGATGTCAACGACCGTCCAGTCTCGCGGCAGCAAACACAGCAGGCTCTCCGCCGTGAACCGCGCGCCGAACAGCTCGCTTCGTACCTCGTCCCACTGCCCCGCTACGCGACCGAAGAACGCCTGCGAATCCTGCCGACGCTCGGTCAGCACCGACGCCAACCGCCGCACATCCTCCGCCAGCTCCGGCGTCGTGCCCGTCCCCGTCGCGCCGCCGAGTTGCTCCCGCACCACCAGCCACAGCTCGCGGCACGGGCCGGGCAGATCGTCCAGGACAAGCCTGTAAAACGTGGCCGTGCCCTCGGTCCGCTTCACTAGCCAACCGCCGTCGCCGAGGACCTTCAGGTGCCGCGACACCGTGCTCTGCGGCAACTGCACGATTTTCGCGACCTCGCCGACTGACAGCTCCTCACGCTCGAGCAGCCGCAGAATCCGCAGGCGCACCATCTCCCCGAGGGCGACCAGCCGGTCGGTCAGCAGCGAGTTGTGGGCGGAACGCTTCACGACGCGGGGCCTCGACTATTCATCCGTTTATCCGGATAGACGGATGGTAGTGTGGGCGATCCGGGGGTCAAGCGGCCAAAGGCACACCCGCCGCGGCGGTGAGCCACGGCTGGTGCGGTGTGCATTCCGCTGCATGGAAGGTGCCGCGTCCGAACCGGCACGCGGTGAAAAGACGCAGTGGGGACCCGCGGCAACGACGCATCGCGACCAAGTCGCCGAGACCCAGCAGCGCGGCCGCGCCGGGCGCCGGAACAAGAAAGCTGATCGTCACGAAACTGCTCGCGCCGTACGCGGCGTACGGAGCGACCGCATCACTGAAGGCGTCCCGCAGGGTGAGGAACTCGCTGTCACGCGCCGACTCCTCGAGAGCCGAGAAATCACCGATCGTCAGCAGCGCCACTGTGCCAGGTAAGCAGGTCATCCCCGCGTCCCGCCCAACAAACAACAATCGTCCGCCGCCTACCATCGCCCAATGCCAAGAACAGCACGGAATCAGTCCACCAACCCACGCGCCGCCGACAAGCCACGGGTCGGCGTCGTCGTCAGCCGATACAACGCCTCCATCACCGACGAGCTCATGGAAGGCGCCGCCTCCGCATACGCGCAGCGGTTCGGCGACACCGACAACGTCATCTTCTTCCCCGCGGCCGGTTCCTTCGAAATCACCGCCATCGCCGCCGAGCTCGCCGCCTCCGGCCGCTTCGACGCCATCGTCGCCCTCGGCTGCATCATCAAGGGCGAGACCTCCCACGACCAGCACCTCGCCGCCGCCGTCACCGACGGCCTCACACGCATCTCGATCGACGCCCGCATCCCCGTCGGCCTCGGCGTCCTCACCGTCAACAACGCAAAGCAGGCCGCGGCACGCGCCGGCGGCAAACTCGGAAACAAAGGCGAGGAAGCCATGAACGCCGCCCTCGACACATTCGCCGTCATCAACGCCATCCGCAACGGCGCAGGCGCCGCCCCCATCCCCGCCCGCGCTGTGCCCGACAAGGCCGCGCCGCGCCGCAAGAAGGGGGGCCGCTGACCATGGCCACCCTCCGCGACATCCGCCGCCTCGCGTTCCAGGTCCTCTACCAGCTCGACGCCCGCAACGGCCAGGACCCCGAGGCCGTCCTCGCCGCGACGATGAAGGACGACGAAGACTCCGGCGACGCGACCGACTTCTCGCAGTCCGAGCGCAAGAAGGCCTTCGAGCTCGCCAGCGAGTCCTACGCCAACCGCGACAAGGCCGACGCCTTCATGCTCGAGGCCGCCCCCGGCTGGCCCGCGCACCGCCAGGCCGCCGTCGACCGCGCCATCCTCCGCCTCGCGCACTTCGAGATGACCAGCGGCCGCACGCACCCCAAGATCGCCGTCAACGAAGCCGTCGAGCTCGCCAAGACCTTCAGCACCGACAAGTCCCCCGCCTTCGTCAACGGCCTGCTCGACAAGCTCCTCAAGACTGACCTCGCCGAACGCGGCGAGACCGACGCCGACGCGCCCGCCGAAACCGACTCCCCCGGCGCATCCGACGCCGACGCCGGCCCCTTGGAGGCCGCCTGACCCATGGCGTTCTTCAAGTCCGTCTTCGGCAAGATCAAGGACGGCCTCACACGCACGCGTGAGGTCTTCGCCGGCGCGATCCGCTCAATGCTCGTCGGCCGCGTCCTGAGCGACGCCGTCATCGACGAGCTCGAGACCGCCCTGCTTCAGGCCGATGTCGGCGTCACCGGCACGAAGAAGCTCATCGAAGGCATCCGCGAGGGCTACAAGGCCGGCCGAATGACCAAGGGCGAGGACGTCCTCGCCTTCATGAAGCGCGAGCTCAAGGCCCTCTGGCCCCCCGAAGACCGCCGCCTCCGCGAGGCCCCCGCCGGTACGCGCCCCACCGTCATCCTCGTCACCGGCATCAACGGCGCGGGCAAGACCACCAGCATCGCCAAGCTCTGCAACGTCCTCCGCAAGCAGGACAAGAAAGTCCTCCTCGCCGCCTGCGACACCTTCCGCGCAGGCGCAGTCCGACAGCTCGAGATCTGGGGCGAACGCCTCGGCGTCGAGGTCGTCAAGGGTCAGCAGGGCGGCGATCCCGCGGCCGTCGCCTTCGACGCCTGCAAGGCCGCGATCTCACGCAACGCCGACTACCTCATCATCGACACCGCCGGCCGCCTGCAGACGCAGGACCCGCTCATGCGGCAGCTCACCAAGATCCGCTCCGTCATCACCCGCCAGATCCCCGGCGCGCCCCACGAGACCCTCCTCGTCCTCGACGCCACCAGCGGCCAGAACGCCCTCCGCCAGGCCGAGGAGTTCGCCAAGGCCGCCGAGGTCACCGGCATCTTCCTCGCCAAGCTCGACGGCACCGCCAAGGGCGGCATCGTCG
>JAEYNG010000195.1 GCA_023412695.1 Planctomycetota bacterium
CCGGCCGACGAGTTGCCGACGAGCACGCCGCGACGCGCGGCCAGCCGTTTGAGCATCGCAACGAACCGCTCCCGCGGCAAATGATCGAGCGCTTCCCACTCTGCCGCGATTCCTCTTCGCGTTGCACCGCCCAGCCGAACCGCTTCAATGCTCTCCCGGCCCGGGTCATGATTCGGCGCAAGCCACAGCGTTGCGTTGTCACGTGCGGCTCTCGCTGCGGCGGCGGCGATCGCCCGCTCCTGCGCACTTGAGAGGCCAGAAGGATGCAGCAGGATCACGACCCGCGGGTCGCCGAGTTCCATCGCCTCGTCGTCGTCGAGCGGCGAGATGGCCCGCAGCCTATCGATCGCCGGCGAGCCTGTGACATGCACATGCTCTGGCCCCTCCCCCATCTTCCGGATTCGCTCCGCCGACAGCTTCGTCGCCGCGCAATGCAGGTGGCTCAGCTTGGTGATCGCGTGCCGCATCGCCTCGTCGGCGATCCCCTCGGCCCGGTCCCCGCCATGGATGTGCGCAACCGCAATGCCGCCGATGCTCGCCGCGCTCGCCGCGGCGAACGCCTCGATGCGGTCGCCGAGCACGAGCACCCAGTCCGGCTTGAGCCGCGCGAAAGCGCGGGCGAAGCCCTCGATCCCCCGTCCGGTGGCTGCAGCGTCGGGCGCGCGTCCGGTCTCGCCCGCGCGCTGCATGCGCACCCTCGCGGCGACCGTGAACTCCGCCTCGACTTCGCGGATCGTCCGCGAGGGCGGCAGGAAGTGCGCGCCCGCCGCGACAACGCGCAGCCGCAGCGACGGGTGCGCCTCGATCGCCCGCATGACCGGGCGCAGCAGCCCGAACTCGGCGCGCGTGCCCGTGACGACGGCGACCGTGCGAACGCTGCTCATCGCCGCGCCTCCGTCGGGGCCACCTCGTGCCCAAGGTCCTGCCATGAGATCGGCGTGTCCGCTTCGACGGCGCCGGTCAGCGCAGCGCCGAGCACGCGGTCAATCTCGAATGGCGCGATGCCCGTCCCCGGCCGCTTGAAGGTGATGTCCCCCTGCGCCAGACGGTGCCCGGCAGGCAACGCGCGACGGGCAACGACCGACTGGCGCGACACCAACCGCACGTCCCGCTCGCGGAGCTGTACGTTCTTCTCCGCGCTGCCATTGCCGCCCGGGAGTGTGCAGCCTTGTCGCTGCGCCGCTGTTGCTCTCGCGTTCGCGATGTACCGCTTCAACCCCTCGAAGTCGAGCGATGCCGCGTGATCGGGACCCTTCGCGTCGCGGTCGTAGGTAAAGTGCTTCTCGAGGATGCACGCGCCGTGCGTGACAGCGGATGCGCCTATCACCTCCGACGCGGTGTGGTCGCTGTACCCCACAGGCACATCGCCGATCGCCGCACGGATCGCGCCGATGCCTTCAAGCGCGGCATCTTCATCGGGCGTCGGGTACGAACTCACGCACTGCAGCAGCGCAAGGCGCGACTCGCGCCGCGCCGCATCGAGCCATCCGACGGCGCGTAGCACCTCGTCCATCGTGCTCGCGCCCGTGCTCACGATCAGCGGTCGGCCCGTCGCCATGAGTGCGTCGAGCAGCGGCCGGTGCACGATGTCCGGCGAGGCGGTCTTGTATGCATCCCACCCGCCGTGCACGCGCGCGATCTCTTCGGCCTGCTGCACAAGCTCCACGGAAAAGACGGTCACGATCGCGTGGATGCCCAGCAGCCGCGCCTCGGCGAGCACCGGCAACATCTGCACCGGGCTCAGCTCCAGCCGGCGCAGCATCGCCACCGGGTCCGTCTCGCCCGCGGCCTTCTGATACGCCGCGAGCTTCGCGGCCTTGCTCATCAAAAGATCCGTCCGGAACAGCTGCAGCTTCACCGCGTCCGCGCCCGCGGCGTGCGCCTCGCGGACAAGCCCGATCGCCCGCTCCACCGAGCCGTCGTGGTTCACGCCCAGCTCGGCGATGATGTAGGGCCGGTGCCCGGCGACGGTGGTGCCGATCTGTCGATCGCGGATGCGCATACCAGAGCGTAACCCGCCTACCGCGGCCGCGTCGCGAGCATCGCCTCGGCGACCATCATGTCGACCGTTGAATCGATGTCGATCACGCTCCCCTCGGGGTTGATGACGCCCCGACGCCGGTCCTCGCGCCCGAAGAACGCGTGCGGGCCGGGGGGGACGCCAGGAACTTCCAGCATCAGGGCTTCGCGCGTCACGACGATCACGCCGCCATCGGGCACGTACGCCGGGGGAAGGTCCTGCCGACGGAAGACGCCGTGGTTCAGCACCTCGCCCTCCCACGGCCGGACTGTTCCCGTCGCCGAATCGACGCGTGCCATCCACCACGGGTGATACTTGCCGACGGGTGCGTACGACTGGACAGAGTCTGCTCTCGACTCAATGAGCTTCGTAACTGCCCGATCAATCAGTCCGGGCGGTCGGCAAACAACATTCGCGTACAGGAGCACAAAGGGCATCGAAGGTGAGAACTTCTTTCCGTATCGATCTTCGATGATCCTGACGCTATGTCTAGCTGCGGCATCGACGGTGGCAGTATCCGAAGCAAGTGCTGCGGGTCGGCGAATGATCTCCGTGTTGTTTGCTTCTGCAACAGCCAGAATTTCATCGTCGTCAGACGAGACGTATCGGTCGATCGATAGTGAGCCATACTGACAGTCGACGATGCTCCACACAATACACGGCCTGCCACTGATCGGCAGCACGTTCTTCCGCGGCAGGCCCTTGCTCCCGCCGCGACCGAGGATGATCGCGATCGCGTCCGGCGTGTTCATCACACCAGCCCCGCGCCGCGACGAGCTTCCCACAGCCGTCGCCAGACGTCGCTCACCGACTCTCTTGCGGCATTGCCGACAACGCCGCCGTTGGGCCCGCGAACGTCTCCGTTCGGCTCGATCCGCATGAACGTGCGTGTGTCGCGCCGTGCTTTACTTGTCGGCGTGCGCAACGGGCCAATGCGCTCGCTGCTGGTCGCAACGGAAAGCGGATCGATCACGGCCCAGCCGCAGAGCATGATCCAGCGGTCGTAGAACCGCTCCATCTCCGCATACGACGCGTCGCACTTGGTCAGTCGCGGGACGATCCACCCATGCCACGCGCTCGATGACGTGTCCGCCGCGGGCCACGCGCCGCGCGAACGGGCAAGGTGCTCCAGCCCCGCCCGCGCAAGGGCGAACGCATCCTCGCCGGTGACGGCGCTATACGTCGCGGCCGTCTCCGCATGAAGGTCCACACTGACGACGTCTGGTCCCGCCGCGACCATTGCGTCGATCGCAGCGCCCTCGGCCCGCAGCCCCGTCCGCACATGCAAGGCACGCACGCCCGCACGCCGTGCAGCGCGAATGTGCCCCGGTGTCGCCGGGTCGAGCAGCGGTTCTTCCCGCGGCACGCCACGGGCGCAGCGCGCCGCTCCGGCGATGGTCAGCCTGAGGTCGTCGCGCAACGCGCCAAGCTGCTCAACGGCTTGCTCACGCCACTCACCCGCCACGCCCGGCGCGATGAGCAACTCGACATGCCCCGGCGCAGCAATCGGCCGAGCGGCGAGCAGGCGTTCGTTCGCGTCGACGATCGTGGCGGCATCACCATCCGAGAACTCGCTCCCGAGTGTGCCAACGACCTGTGCGAGGTGTTGCGCCGCGTGCGCAGAGTCGGCGATGAATCGCCACCCGGCGTCGCGCACGGCAGGCGTCGCGGCGACGCAGGCACGCGAGCCGATCGGATCGGCCATCGGCGCAGGCGGCAGATACCCCAGCACCGCGCCGAACGTCCCGAGCGCACCGGCTTGGCTCCGCAGCCGCACGAGCTCATGCATCATCGAGCGCGAGATTACGCAGGCGCCGAGCCCCGGGGCCGCCGTCGAGAAGACGTAGCGATACTGCTCCGGGTTCTGGCTGTGCCGCTTCAGGAGTTCGTCACAGATCGCCGGATCCACCATGCACCACGCAGGGCCGACGACCAGCGCGGCGTCGATGCCGAGCCGCTCCATGAGCGGTGCGGCGTGCGCCGGGTCGAGGACTTCGTCAAAGACAGTTGCTCCGCCCAGCCCGCCGCGCCAGCATTCCGCGGCGAACAACCTCGCAGCGCGGACAAACGCCGGTGCGCCGACGCCCGTCCCGACAGACACGATCTCCACGGGCTTGGCCGGTCGGCACGCGCCCAACGCCCGCCGGGTCGCGGCCTCGTCCTCGCACATCAGCACGATGCTGTCGATGGTGGTGCACCTGGCCAGCCGAGCGACGGTCGCGCCGAGAACGGTCAGCCCCGGCGCAAGCTCGCGTGCGGCGTGCACGAGGTCGCCCGCGCCGACGGGCACGAACGCCGCGGCCTTGACGCGCGTCTCGACATCCACCCAGCTCATGCCGACGACGTCGCCGTCCTGACGGACCGTGTCCGCGTCGCGGGTATTCCGCTTCGCGCCGTCAAGCGCCCGCAACTCGTCGTCGAGCAGCTTGCCCAGTTCATCGGCCGCGACGGCGAGCGAGCGCACGTTCTCCGAGTCACGCTCGATCTGCCGGCGCTGTCGCTCCAGCGGCGGGAGCGTCGCGTCGAGGTTGATCGCGCGGTCCGCGCGGATGCGGCTGAGCCCGCCCTTCTGGTCGAGCAGCTGCACCATGCTGAACGCCGGCTCGAGCGACATCACCTCGTCGCGGAGGGCGTAGACCTGCGTGATCAGCCGGTTCACCCGCGGCTGGTCCTGGTGGTGCTCGGCCATCTCGCTCAACAGCACCGCCGCCTTGCGGCTCGCCTCGCCGATGCGCCAGACATCTTTGCGTACCGTGCGCAAGCGGTCCTTTAGCTGTGCGCTAGTCCGCGTTGCTCCGTTGTCTGTTCGGCCGTCGTCACATCCGACGCGCGACACCCGACCTGGGACATCGGCGACGGCGAACGTTTCGATAAACTCGCGCAGCGTGCACGCGCCCGCGTGCCCCTTGGCGACACCCCCCTCGGTGCAGTCGAACGTCCGCAGGCCGCGTTCCGCGTCCGCCTTGAAGTCGCGCTCGAACTGCACGCGGTAGTTGTTCATCTGCCGGTCGGTGTATATCGGCCGCCCCTGCGCATCGTGCGCCGGCATGAGCTGCCCGCCCATCCGCTTGATGCGCTGCCACTCGAGCATCTCCAGCGTGTTGAACTCGTTGAGCTCCGGCGCCCACGTGTCGTGGATCGCCGCGCCCGACGCGTAGTACAGCCCGTCGGTGAAGCCCAGGTCCTGGCCGATCGTCGCGACCGGCTCGCACCCGACGAACCGCGCCCAGTGATACGCTAGGTGCGCCACCGTCGCGCACGGCACGATCCCGCCGTGCTCGCCGCGGTGCGCGATGAGCTTCTCCCCAAGCAGCATGTCGAGGTACTTCTCGTCCGTGCAGACGATCTCGCCGGGAAAAGCGTCGGTCACGGCGCGGTTCACCTTCGGCTCGACGATGAGCGTCACGCCCTCGACGTCCATCGCCGTCAGGCCCTCGTAGAACCGCAGGCTCAGCTCGCTGTAGTCGAGCGCGGTGACGAAATGCGGCTTGATGCCGCGCTTCAGGAGCGTTTTCAGCACAGTCTGCACCGCGACGATCACCACCCGGTCGCGTACGCCCGGCCGCGACAGCAGGTCGATGTTCCGCTCCAGGCTCGGGCCCGCGGCGACGACGACCGCCGGCTTCCCAGCGAATGCGCCGCGAAGCACGGCCGCCCCGCGCCCCGTCGCGTACCGCTCGGCGTTCTGGATCAGGTTCCGCAGCGTCACCTTGCTCTGGAAGAGCGCGGTCCGCGCGGTCAGCGTCAACGCCTCGATGATCCGGTTGAACGTCTCGTCGAACTTCGCCCGCACGGGCGCGAGTCTCGCCTCGCTCGCCGGGTGCGGGACCATCGTCACGCCCAGCGCGACCAGCCCCTCGAGCCCCTGCACGGCCGCGGCCATCGCGCCCGCGTCCTCCGGGTCTGTCACGATCGCGAGGTTCGTCGTCGGGATCCACTTGCTGTGGTCGATCCGCTCGAGCGCAGCCCGCAGGAGATCAACATCCGGCTCGAAGACGACGATCAGCCCGCTCTTGCCGACCTTGCGGGCCAGCTCCGCGACGTGATACCCCGCGCCGAAGCCGGTCACGACGAAGATCGCCGCATCGACCGCGTTCACCGGCTCGATGAGCCGCCGCGCCTCCTCGAGCGGCCGGCGGCGGCTGCACAGCGCGACCGTCCCGCTCGGCCCGGAGAGCTCAATCGCCGGAACGCCTTCGTCGGTGGCGATGACCCGAACGCCCGGCCGGCCCGGCGCAAGCCGGATGCGCGAGCACGCCTCCGGGCTGCCGCGAGCGATCGCGGCGAGGTTCCGCTCCAGGGTCCCCACATCCACGGGGCGTTCGGTCGGTGCGGCCAATGGCATCAGCGCCCACTCCTTTTTCATCGCCGGAACAGCCTCCTGCTCCCAGGCGCATGGCACAGCAGCGGGCGGTCAAGCCCGCGGCCTCTAGCATCGGCGCACCCCGCCCCGCCGCTCCCCTTTTCGGGTACAACTCGGCATGAACCCTGCCCATGCAGCCATCGGCGTCCTTTTGCCTGCCGTCACCACGTTCGCGCAGGCCGGCGCGGGTCCATATTCGCCGCCGCCCCTCCCCGCACCGCCCGTCTGGGAACGCTGGCTCTTCGAGAACCCCTGGCCGCTGGTGATCGGCCTCTGCGCAGCCGCCGTGGTGATCTTCTTCATCTCCAACGCCCGTGCGGGCGCGGCCCGCGGCGTCCAGCTCGCGATGGTTCTCATTG
>JAEYNG010000099.1 GCA_023412695.1 Planctomycetota bacterium
GATCGTCGCGGGCGCAGCGGACGATGAGATATCCGCTGACATCGAGACCGAGACCGCTACCGCCTTCCATCGCCGCCGCGACGCCACACGCATCCGCGACCACCTCCAGAAGAACTACAGCTACACCCTCGAAATGGTCGCGCCCAAGGAAGGGCAGGACCCGATCGAGATGTTCCTCTTCGACACCCGCCGCGGGCACTGCGAGTACTTCGCCTCCGCAATGGTCGCGATGTGCCAGAGCCTCGGCATCCCCGCGCGGCTCGTGCTCGGCTATGTCGCCACCGAGTTCAGCCCGTTCACCGGCCAGTACACCGTGCGCGAGTCCAACGCCCACGCTTGGGTCGAGGTCTGCGTCGGCCAGGGACGCTGGATCACCCTCGACCCCTCGCCCCCGGCCGACATCGAGCGCATCCACCGCCCGCCGACCGGTGTCTTCAGCCGCCTCCGCGCGCTCTACGACCTCATCGAGTTCAACTGGAACGAGTCCATCGTCGGCTTCGACAGCTCGCGCCAGCGCCGCGTCCTCGGCGACTCGCAGGAGCAGAGCCTCGGCACGAGCATCTTCCGCGGCCTCGACCGCGCATGGAACCGCTTCACGCGTCTGCTTGGCCTGCACGAGGACCTCAAGCTCGGCGCCGAGTTCATCCGCGTGGTCACGTGGTGGATCGCCCTCGCCCTGCTCATCACCCTCGCCGCGTGGCTCATCTGGCGCAAGCGTCGCACCATCCTCTTCCGCCGGCTCGCGCACGGCGAGCTTGACCCCGAGCTCCGCGCGCTGCTCACCCAGGCCGGCTTCTACCGCCGCGCGCTCAAGGTCCTGCACAAGGCCCGGCTCGACAAGCCCCGCACCCGCGCGCCCCTCGAGCACGCCAGGGCCCTCTCGCGCAAAGACCCCGCCCTCGCCGACGCCTTCGCCCGCGTCGCGAACCACTATTACACCCTCCGCTTCGCCCGCCGCTCGCTATCGGACGCCGAGCTCGCCGACGCCGACGCCGCGCTCCGCGAGATCGAGGCCCGATCCGCCCACGCCACCGCCACAACCCGCCCAGCCTGACCTGCCCCTGTCGCTGGTCCCCTCACGACCGGCTGCCCGCCGCCCGATGCACAACCCGGATTCCAGCGTGCGCCCCCGCCAGGTTCGCGGCGGGCGCCCCCGACTGTCGTTCGTTCGGCATCGCTGACACAGCGCAAGACCGATCCGAGAGGACCAATCCGTGCCGGCCTCACGATCCCGCACCGAACACTGGAAGGACCAGCTCTACAAGCTGTACGAGCGCGGCGGCGCGCTGGAGATCTCCATACGCCCCGCCGAGACCGCCGAAGCGCCCAGCGCGGACGTCGTCTGCCGCGTGAAGATCCTCGCGCTCAACAACGACGCCATCGCCGTCGAGCCGCCCGCGGCGTTCGGCGACAGCGTCAACCTCCGCCCCGGGGTCGAGCTCATCGGCGCGATGACCATCGGCCAGAACCGCTGGATGTTCCACACCCGCACAATCGCTTCCCGCCCGGGCGCACCCGGCCAGCCGGGCCAGCTCATCCTGAGCATGCCCGAGAAAGTCGAGCGCTGCACCCGCCGGAGCTTCTTCCGCATCTCGACCGCCGAGCTCCGGCTCCCCGCCGTGCAGGCCTGGCCCCTGCACGACCCCCTCAGCGTCGTCGCCGCGGAGACCTCCAACCGCGTTCGCATCCTCGACGCGATGGAAGGCGGCCGCGCCGCGCCCGCCGAGCCCGAGTCCCCGCTCGTCCTCCCCGATGTCGGCCCCGGCTTCACCGCACGCCTCCTGAACATCTCCGGCGGCGGCCTCGGCCTGCTCATCAATCACGACGACATCCAGACGGCGACCAGCCGCGCGTTCCTCTGGCTCCGGATGGACCTCCGGCCCATCATCCCCGAGCCCGTCGCCCTCACCGGCCGCATCGCCCACACCCACATGGACTCCACCCAGAGTCTGTACGCGGGCGTCGCCTTCGACTTCGCCGCCAACCCGGCGCACCGTCAGTTTGTTGCGGAGTTGTTCGCCCAGTACATGGAAGACCTCCAGCGCAGACAATCGAGGGCAATCTCTCACGCCGCTTGACGGTTCGGCAACGATCTGGTTAAATCTGACTCACCCCGGCAGCTTCCGCTGCCAGGGTGTTTCACTGTCGGTTGGCTCCGGTATACCGGACGGCCCCCGGCTGTTCAGCGTGGCCCGATTCCGTCCTCGCACGTCGCTCACCGCGCCGTGAACGATGGGAGAAGGCACCGCCCGGTCGCTGCACCTGCACCATGCAGGCCACGCGCCCGGCATAGATCGAGAAAGCTCTGCGTGAACTCCGTATTTCACAACGCCGCACACCACAGGAACCACTCGCGACCGACGCCGACGCATCCCTTTACCCGACATCCCCCTGCGTTCGCGCCGCCGCCCTCCTGATTCTTTCCGCGGCCAGAGTCCCCTCGCTCCTCGCTGATCCGCCATCGCGGCTCGCACGCACGTGGGCGCCGCGACACACCGTCTTGCCAACCGACCCAGCAGATGCGCCGCAATGACCGCGGCGCATCCGGAAGGATCGCCGCATGGACGGAACACTCTCCCTCACCCTCGCCGAGCTCCCCACCTCCGCCGTCGCCGCCATCGCCGCCGGCGCGTTCGTCCTCGGGCTCGGCCTCGCCTACATCATCCTCGGCGCGCTCCGCGGCCAGACCATCGCCGCCGCGAAGGACCAGGCCCGCCAGACCGAGGACCGCGCCAAGGACGAGGCCCGTGCAATCGTCGAACGCGCCCGCGTTGAAGCCGAAAAGGTCGCCCTCGAGAAACGCGCCGCCCTCGACGCCGAGCTCGAAGAGGGCCGCAAGGAGCTCCGCGAAACCGAGAAGCGCCTCGCCAAGCGCGAGGACCTCCTCGACAAAAAGCTCGACACCCTGACCGCCAAGGAGGATTTCCTCTCCAAGCAGCAGGACCAGGTCAAGGACCGCGAGGCCGCCGTCGCCGCCCGCGCCTCCGAGGTCGAGCTCGTCCTCCAGCAGCAGAAGGACAAGCTCCTCCAGGTCGCCGGCATGACCGTCGATCAGGCCCGCCAGGAACTCCTCATCCGCGTCGAGGAAGATTCCCGCCTCGAGATGGCCAAAATCGTCAACAAGATCGTCGAGGAGGCCCAGAACGAAGCAAAGACCAAGGCCCAGGAGATCACCCTGATGGCCGTCCAGCGCTACGCCACCGAGCACACCGCCGAGTCGACCGTCCGCGCCGTCCCCATCCCCTCAGACGACATGAAGGGCCGCATCATCGGCCGCGAGGGCCGCAACATCCGCGCCATCGAGAAGGCCACCGGCGTGGACATCATCGTGGACGACACCCCCGGCGTCATCGTCGTCTCCTGCTTCGACAAGATCCGCCAGGCCGTCGCCGTCGAGTCCCTCAATCGCCTCATCGCCGACGGCCGCATGCACCCCTCACGCATCGAGGAGGTTGTCGAAAAGGTCAAGACCGAGATGAACGAGCGCGTCCTCAAGTCCGGCAAGGACGCCGTCCTCGAAGTCAATCTCCGCGGCCTCCACCCCAAGGTCGTCGAGGCCATGGGCAAGCTCAGCTTCCGCACCTCCTACGGCCAGAACGTCCTCCGCCACTCGATCGAGGTCGCGTTCCTCTCGCAGATCATCGCCGAGCAGCTCGGCCTCGACGGCACCATCGCCCGCCGCGCCGGCTTCCTCCACGACATCGGCAAGGCCATGGACCACGAGATGGAGGGCGGCCACCCCAAGATCGGCATGGACTTCGCCCGCCAGTACGGCGAGAAGGAGCCTATCCTCAACGTCATCGGCGGCCACCACGGCGACATCCCCTCGACCACCTTCTACACGCCCATCATCATGGCCGCGGACGCCGTCTCCTCCGCCCGCCCCGGCGCCCGCCGCGAGAGCATGGAGAAGTACATCCAGCGCCTCAATGAGCTCCAGGACATCGCCCTCAAGCAGCCCGGCGTCACCGAGGCCTTCGCCATCCAGGCCGGCCGCGAGGTCCGCGTCATGGTGGACGCCAAGAAGGTCAACGACGACGAGGCGCAGCTCATCGCCTTCAACATCGCCAAGCGCGTCAGCGAGGAGATGACCTTCCCCGGCGAGATCCGCGTCACCGTCCTCCGCGAAACCCGCGCCGTCGAGTTCGCACGCTGATCGACCCTCGCGCAGAGTCGCAGAGACGCAGAGGAGAATCGACGCGGCCTAACTGTTACAAAGCCCTCAGCCACGAGACTGTTGGTGCGGCAATGCGGAAGTGCCAGAACTTCAGCTCCGCCGCTTTCCCTTGGTCCTCCGACCCCAGTTCTCTTTTTCCCCGTCTCTTCTCTGCGTCTTCGCGTCACTGCGCGAGACCAAACTGAATCGGAATCGGAGATTGAGTGCGAATGACTCACAATGAAGTCAGTGGCCGAATCGTCGACGCCGCGATTCGAATTCACCAGACACTCGGTCCCGGACTGCTTGAATCGGTGTACGCCCGCGTACTTGAGCATGAACTCCGGAAACGTGGCCACGCCGTGGAGCGGGAGGTCCCCGTCCCGGTGATCTGGGATGGCATGGTCCTTGATTCGGCCTTCCGCGCAGACGTGCTCGTCGATAATCTCGTCCTCGTCGAACTCAAATCCGTCGAGCAGAACGCTCCGATCCATCGCAAGCAGCTCCTCACCCACCTCAAGCTCACCAAGCTCAAGCTCGGCCTTCTCATCAACTTCGGTCAGCCGCTCCTGAAAGACGGCATCTTCCGCATCGTCAACGGACTTCCCGAATAGCTCTGATTGCTTTCCAATCTTCTCCTCTCCTGGGTCCCGACTTTCTCACCCTCCGACCTCTGCGACTCTGCGTCTCCGCGCGAGGCACATTCCTACGGTTACCCCATGACCACCCGCACCGAAAAAGACACCATGGGCCCCATGGAGGTCCCCGCCTCCGCCCTCTACGGCGCATCCACCCAGCGCGCCGTGCTCAACTTCCCCATGTCCGGCCGCCCCGTCCCCGCCGAGGTCATCAAGGCCTACGGCCTCCTCAAGGCCGCGTGCGCCACCGTCAACAACAAGCTCGGCCGGCTCGACGACAAACGCACCGCCGCCATCATCGAGGCCTGCCGCGAGATCCAGGACGGCCTGCCCGCCTTCGGCGGCCTCGCGGCTCACTTCCCCGTCGACATCTTCCAGACCGGCTCCGGCACCTCCACCAACATGAACGCCAACGAGGTCATCGCCAACCTCGTCTGCGTCCGCGCCCACCAGCCCATCGGCCGCTCCAAGGACCCCGAGTGGATCAAGCAGGGCGGTGTTCATCCCAACGCCCACGTCAATATGGGGCAATCTTCCAACGACACGTTCCCCACCGCGATGCACCTCGCCGCGGCGATCAGCATCCACAACGACCTCCTCCCCGCCGTCAAGAAGATCGCAGAGTCGCTCGAGCGCAAGGCCGAGCAGTGGGACAAGGTCGTCAAGATCGGCCGCACCCACCTCGCCGACGCCACGCCCATCCGCCTCGGCCAGGAGTTCTCCGGCTACGCCTCGCAGATGCGCCACGCCGAGGAGCGCCTCCACCGCGCCCTCCACACGCTCTCCGAGCTCGCCCTCGGCGGCACCGCCGTCGGCACGGGCATCAACGCGCACGAGCAGTTCGGCGCGATGGTCGCGGCGGAGCTCACGCAGCGCACCGGCATCCACTTCCGCGAGGCCGTCAACCACTTCGAGGCCCAGCACGCCAAGGACGCTTTCGTCGAGGCCTCCGCCCACCTGCGCACCATCGCCGTCAGCCTCACCAAGATCGCCAACGACATCCGCTGGCTCGGCTCCGGCCCGCGCTGCGGCATCGGCGAACTCATCCTCCCCGCCGTCCAGCCCGGCTCGTCGATTATGCCCGGCAAGGTCAACCCCGTCATCTGCGAGGCGGTCATCATGGCCGCGTGCCAGGTCATCGGCAACGCC
>JAEYNG010000181.1 GCA_023412695.1 Planctomycetota bacterium
CGGCCACCAGCCAGTTCTTCATCAACGTCAAGGACAACCCCGATCTCGACAAGGGCGGTCCGCGCTACGGTGGCGCCGCCTACGCCGTCTTCGGACGCGTTGTCTCCGGGATGGATGTCGTTGACAAGATCCGCGACATGCCCACCGGGACGAAGAAGTTCAAGAACGGGCAGATGATGCAGGATGTCCCGCAGAAGAACGTCGTCATCCAAAGCGTCACGCGCATGACGGCTGATGAAGTCAAGAACGTCAAGACCGATTCGGCCGAGAAGCGCTGAACCGGAGTTCGAGAAGTGCCAGACGTCAAGAGGCCCGGGCGATTGCCCGGGCCTTTTTCGTTGGGCGGGCTTACTTCCCAACGCCGATGAACGGCAGCACGATCGAGATCGCGATCAAAATGATGATGATCCACTCGAGCAGGTCGGCCCGCATGCCGGCCTGGTAGTCGCTCATCTTCTCGTAGATACTCTCGAGCGTCCGCAGCTTGCGGCCGATGGTCTCGTCGCGCTCGGGCAGGTGGAAACGCGTCGCGGCGAGGCGGTACAAGCGGGCGAGGTACTGGTCGCCGATCAGCTTCAGCGCGTTGTTCACGTTCTCAAACAGCAGCGCGCTGTCCACCTGCAGCCGGCCGATCCGCGCAAGGTCCTTCACCGGCGGCGGCAGGATGCGCCACCGGCGGCGTCCCTCCTGGCGCGAAAGTGCGATGTACGACTCCTCGAGCTGGGCGTCGAGCCGGTCGTCGAGGAACCTCAGCTCGAGCAGCTCAACGTTTGCGAACTCGAGCACCGTGAGCGCGTCCTCGACGTCTGTATCGAGCACAATCGCCGCGTTCCAATCGACCAGCACCGCGTCGGCGGGTGAGTACACCAGCCGGCAGCCCAGCGCGTCGGCCGTTTCCTCTGCTGCGAGAGCCGACCGCTCCGCCCTGAGCACCCGGGCGACGAACCCGGGGTGCTGGCTGAGCAATGCCGACGGCGGTATGCCGCCGTCCAGCGTCCCGATCTGCAAGACGACATAGTCCTCGACCCGGTCGTCGATCTTGGCCGACCGGACTGCGGGGAGGATCGCGTTGACCAGCAGTTCGACCTGCCGCCGGGCCTCGGTCACCAGGTCCGCGTTCCCAAAGACGGCCGTCGAAAGCTCAAGCAGCCGCTCGACCGGGCCCTCGAGCTCGATCCTGAACCGAACGGAGACCGCCCCGAAATCAAAGATCACCAGCTCCACCGTCGGGGTGGTGGTGAACGGCCCGAGCGTCAGCGGCGGGGCGGCCCGGGCGATCCGCAGCGGCGGGGGGGTATAGGTGAAGTAGGGCGGGGCCTTGCGGGAGTGCCGGACGGCCACGCGTTCCTTCGCGCCCGAGATCAATCGCTCTGCGACGTCCAGGTCAATCGCCGCCGCGACATCGAACGCCGCAAGGAGGATGCACTGCCCGCCGCCGCGGGCGATGGTCAGCTTCTCCAAGGGGGCCGCGGGCAGGGAAATGGGAGGTGCGTCCGCGGTGCTCATGCGATGCTCCTGCACGGTCCGGCCCGAGACTATACTCGCGCCCGGATAGACGGCCCGCGGCCTGTTCAAGGAGGTATCGAGCCGCGACCGCAGCGCCAGTCGGCGCACCCGTATGAAGCAGCGTCTTGAGCTCGACATCCTGCCGCAGCCGGACGACACGACATGCGGGCCGACGTGCCTCCAGGCGATCTATCGGTTCTATGAAGACGAGGTCCCGCTCGAGCGCGTGATCGCGGAGGTGGAGCGGCTCGAGCACGGCGGGACCTACGCGCCCTACCTCGCCCGGCACGCGATCAGCCGCGGGTATCAGGCGAAGCTCTACACATGGAACGTTGAGGTGTTCGACCCGACGTGGTTCATGCTCTCGCAGGAGGGCATGGCGGCGAGACTCGGCGAGCGCGAGAAGCTGAAGTCGGGCACCGCGGCCGGCCGGGCGCACCGGGCGTACCTGGAGTTTCTCCGCGCCGGCGGCGAAGTCGAGTTCGAGGACCTCACGCCGAAGCTTATCCGCAAGTACCTCAACCGCGGTGCGCCGATCCTGACGGGGCTCTCCTCCACATACCTCTACAAGGCGATGCGGGAGCACGGGATGCAGATGGACGACGATGATGTCCGCGGCGATCCGCAGGGGCACTTTGTCGTGCTGTGCGGCTATGACAAGGAGGACCGCACCGTCCTCGTCGCCGACCCGATGCACCCGAACCCGGCCTTTCAGGGGCTGCAGTATGTAGTCGACATCGACCGCTTGGTGAACGCGATCCTGCTCGGGATCCTCACGCACGACGCTGACATGGTGGTCATCGAGCCGCGCGAAGACGACGGCGAGCACGGCGATGACCCGGCTGGGGAGAAGAAGCCGCCGCTGACGAACGGCAAGAAGTCCAAGTCCCGCGGCGAGAACGCGGGCAAGGGTGGCACCGGCAAGGACGGGGAGGGCTTGTGGCGATCCTGATCGTCGTGAACAACCCGGACAAGTGGCCTCTGCATGTCCCGGGCGTCGAGGTCGTCGCCGCGCGGACGTACGTGTCTGACACGCGTTACAGCGAGATGCGCGGGGTAAAGGTCTTCAACCTCTGTAAGTCGTACCGCTACCAGTCGGTCGGCTACTACGTTTCTCTGCTCGCCGAGGCCCGCGGCCACCGGCCATTGCCATCGATCACGACAATTCAAGATTTGAAATCGCCGACGATGGTGCGGCTCGCGGATGACGACCTGGAGGAAGTGATCCACGACGCCCTCGGCCATCTCGGCGCCGAGGAGTTCACGCTCTCTATCTACTTCGGGCGAAACGTCGCGAAGCGGTACGACAGGCTGGCGAAGCGTCTGTTTAACCTTTTCCCGGCGCCATTGCTCCGCGCCCAGTTCTCGCGCGAGAAGGAATGGACGCTGCACAGCATCGCGCCGATCCCCGTCGGCGATGTGCCGCAGGAGCACCGCGCGTTCCTGCTCGATGTCGCGCAGGAGTACTTCGCCGGCAAGCGACGCGTCGCCGGACCGAAGAACCTCTCTCGTTACGACCTTGCGATTCTCTACAATCCCGAAGAGCAGGCCAAGCCCTCGAATAACAACGCGATCGAAAAGTTCACACGCGCGGCGAAGGAACTGGGGATCGACGCGGAGGTCATCAGCCGCGACGACTACGCCCGCCTCGCCGAGTTCGACGGGCTTTTCATCCGCGAGACGACGAAGGTCAATCACTACACGTACCGGTTCTCTCGCCGCGCCGCGGCGGAGGGGCTGGTGGTCATCGATGATCCCGAGTCGATCGTGCGGTGCTCGAACAAGGTGTTCCTTGCAGAGATGCTTGAACGGCACGAGATCGGTCACCCGCGTACGTTCATCGCCCACAAGGACAATATTGAGGATATCCCGCTCTACGTCGGGTTCCCGTGCGTGCTGAAACAGCCCGATTCGGCGTTCAGCCAGGGCGTCATCAAGGCGACGGACCCGGCGATGCTCGAGCAGCAGGCCCGCGGCCTGCTCGAGGGCTCCGACCTCGTCATCGCCCAGGAGTTCGTGCCATCGGAGTTTGACTGGCGCGTCGGCGTGCTCGACGGCAAGGCGCTGTTCGTCTGCAAGTACCACATGGCCAAGGGCCACTGGCAGATCGTCTCCACTTCCCGCTCCGGCGAGCGAGAGTTCGGCAAAGTCGAGGCGATCCCCGAGGCTGAATGGCCAAAGCGCGTCGTGTCCGCGGCGGTCCGTGCCGCGAGCCACATCGGCGATGGGCTTTATGGCGTCGATGTCAAGCAGGTGGACGGCAAGGTCTATGTGATCGAGGTAAACGACAACCCCAACGTCGACTCCGGGTACGAGGACCGTCTGCTCGGCAAGGAGTTGTACCTGAAGATCATGCAGGTGTTCCTCGACCGGATGCGTGCCCGGCGCGAGGGGACTGTCAAGCTGTGACACCGGTTTGCCGCAAGGAGCCTTCGAGGTGCCGCTCCATCTCTTCAACGCCTTCGGGGTCGAGCTCGAGTACATGCTCGTGGACGCGGCGACACTTGATATTGCGCCGGTTGCGGACCGGGTGATCAAGGCCCGCGCGGGCGAGATCGCCAGCGAGATCGAGGCCGGACACGGCATTTCGTGGTCCAACGAGCTGGTGTCCCACGTGATCGAACTGAAGACGACCGACCCCGCGGCGGACCTTGGCCGGGTGGCGCAGCAGTTCGCCGCGAGCATCGACGACATCAACACCATCGGCGCCTCGCTCGAAGGCCGCGCTATCCGCGTGATGCCCGGCGCGATGCACCCGTGGATCGACCCGTCACGCGAAACCGTGCTTTGGCCGCACGAGTACGGCGACGTGTACGCCAACTTCCATAGGCTGTTCAACTGCCATCGACACGGCTGGGCGAATCTCCAGTCGGTCCACCTGAACCTGCCGTTCGATGGCGACGAGGAGTTCGGCCGCCTGCACGCCGCGGTGCGGCTGGTGCTGCCCCTGCTCCCCGCGCTGTGCGCGGCAAGCCCGGTGATGGACAGCCGGCTCACCGGCACCGCGTGCAACCGGCTGCAGGTGTACCGTGCGAATCAGGCCGCGGTGCCGTCGCTGTCCGGCCGTGTGATCCCCGAACCGGTCTTCACCCGTGCAGACTACACGCGCGTGATCATGGAGCCCATCGCCCGCGATGTCGCGCGGCTCGACCCCAGCGGCGTCATGAAGCCCGACTGGATGAACTCACGCGGCGCGATCGCACGGTTCGATCGGGGTTCGATCGAGATCCGTGTGATGGATGTGCAGGAGTGTCCCGCGGCGGACCTCGCAATCGTGCAGGGCGTGATCGGCGTGTTGCGCTGGTTGCTAGACGAGCAGCCCTGCCCGCTCCCGCAACAGCAGCAATGGCCGGTCGAGCCGCTCGTCTCTGTGCTCGATGCCACGATCGATCGTGCCGGCCGCGCGGTGATCGACAACGCGGATTACCTGCGGACATTCGGATACGCCGTCGCGCCGCGTTGTTCGGCGCGAGATCTCTGGGCGCACCTGTTTGATCAGGCGGCCGTCCCGTTCCGCACCGATCCGGCGCTCCGTCCGCTCAACGCCATCCTGAACCGCGGCACGCTCTCCGAGCGGATCGCCGCCTCGCTCGGTGTGCAGCCGAGGATGATCCCCCGCGAAGAGCTTGCGCCCGTGTACGCCACGCTGTGCGACTGCCTGAAGCACAAGAGGATGTTCGGTGAAGCGTGAGCGACCGATGGTCGTCGTGACGTGCGAGCACGGCGGCAATCGTGTCCCGCCCAATCTTGCACGCGCGTTTGCACGCTGGCGCGGCATGCTCCAGACCCATCGCGGCTGGGACCCCGGAGCGCTCGAGCTCGCGGAGCAACTCGCCGCAAACCTTGGCGCCCCGCTCCACGCATCAATGGTCTCGAGGCTCGTAGTAGACCTGAACCGGTCCGAGTCGCACCCGCGGGTATTCTCCGAGATCACTCGCTCGCTGCCGGCTGAAATCCGTCAGGAACTCCTCGAGACCCACTATCGCCCGTTCCGCAATGAGGTGGAGCAGTCGATCGCCCGGGCCACCCGTCGAAACCGCCGCGTGCTGCATGTTTCCGTCCACAGCTTTACGCCCGTGCTCGCGGGCAGGCGGCGGAACGCCGACATCGGGCTGCTCTACGACCCGTCCCTTCCATGGGAGCGCGAGCTTGTCCAGGCGTGGCGGCGCGAAATGCTCGCGGCCGGCTCGGGTCTGCGGGTGCGGCTGAACTATCCCTACAAGGGCACGTCCGACGGGCACACCACCCGCCTCAGAACCCGCTTTCCTGCAGGGGTTTACGCGGGAATCGAGCTGGAGGTGAACCAGTCGATCGTCCGCGCAGGCGGGCGGCGGTGGACCGCGACGCGGGCCGAGATCGTCCGGTCGCTCGCCGCGGTGATGGCCAAAACCGGCCTGCGCCAAGCGGAATTTTGATCTTGGCGATCAAAAAGTCGCTCTCCTACGTGGAAAACCATAGTTTTCCACAAGAGCGAATTTGAACTCTTTGCCGATCTAGTGTACAAACTCGCCCGGTTGATGGAGCAACCGGCTCTCACGACCCTTACCAGGAGTAGAAGATGGCAAAGAAGACCTCGAAGATGTCCGCCAAGACGAGCAAGAAACCCGCCAAGATCGCCCAGTCGAGCAAGCCCCGCAAGAAGAGCGAGCTGTTCAACCTGATCGCCGAGCACACCGAGCTCTCGCGCAAGCAGGTCGCCGGCGTGTTCGAGACCCTCGGCAACGTCATGGCCGCCGACCTCGCCAAGCCGTCCGACGGCAAGCCGCGCGTCTTTGTCGTCCCGGGCATGATGAAGGTCCAGTCGATCTACAAGCCCGCCACCAAGGCCACCACCCGCCCCGACCCGTTCAACCCGGGCCAGATGATGAACGTCAAGGCCAAGCCGGCCCGCACGGTCGTCAAGGTCCGCCCCCTGAAGGGCCTGAAGGACATGGTCTGACCTGTCCCCGCCCGCTCTTGCGATCGGGCATATCGGATCAGCCTTGA
>JAEYNG010000227.1 GCA_023412695.1 Planctomycetota bacterium
GGCCGACTGAGCGCGGCCGTCGGGACGCCCGCTCCCGCTCTGCGGAGGCTTGCCATACCCGGCGCGAGAGCTTCCGTACGCGCGCTGCTCGCGCCGCTCCTCGATCGGTAGCGGCGTCGCGGGCAGCATGTCCGTGGGCAGGGCGACCTGCGGGACCTGCTTGCCGGTCAGCCGTTCGATGTCGCGGAGCAGGCCGCGCTCCTCGTGATCGCAGAACGAGATGGCGACGCCGGTAGCGCCCGCGCGGCCGGTGCGGCCGATGCGGTGTACGTACGCCTCGGGCTCCATGGGAAGGTCGTAGTTGATCACGTGGGTGATGCCGTCAACGTCGAGCCCGCGGGCCGCGACATCGGTGGCCACGAGGACCCGGATCTTTCCGGTGCGGAACGCCTGGAGCGCCCGCTGGCGATTGTTCTGGGCCTTGTTGCCGTGGATCGCGTCGGAGGTGATGCCGGCGTGCTCAAGACGACGCGAGACGCGGTCCGCGCCGTGCTTGGTCTTGGTGAAGACGACGACCCGTGCGGCCTTCTCATCGTCGAGCAGGTGCTCGAGGAGCGCCGGCTTGCCCTGACGGTTGACCATGTAGAGCGACTGCTCGATGAGCGGCACGGTTGAGGAGACCGGCGTGACGGCGACCTTCACGGGGTCGCGCAGGAGCGAGTCGGCCAGGTGCATGATCTCCTTGGGCATGGTCGCGGAGAACATCAGCGTCTGGCGGTTGGCCGCGGGCGGAAGGACCGCCGCGATCTTGCGGATCGGCTGGATGAAGCCCATGTCCAGCATGCGGTCGGCCTCGTCGAGGACGAAGACCTGCACATTGCTGAGGTTGACGTGGCGCTGCTCCATGAGGTCCATGAGGCGCCCGGGCGTGGCGACGAGGAGGTCGACGCCGCGCTGCAGGGCCTTGACCTGGTGGAACTGGCTCACGCCGCCGAAGATGGTCGTGAGCGACAGGCCCGTGTGCCGACCGTAGGTCGCGAAGCTCTCGGCGATCTGCGTCGCGAGCTCGCGCGTCGGCGAGAGGACAAGCACGCGCGGCAGCGCGGGGCCGCGCCGGGTCTTGTCGACCGGCTGGGATATCAGGCGGTGGAGGACCGGCAACGCGAACGCGGCAGTCTTGCCGGTGCCGGTCTGCGCGCATCCGAGCAGGTCGCGCCCTTCCAGGACGGGCGGGATCGCCTTGGCCTGGATGGGCGTGGGGGTCGTGTAGCCTTCGGTTGTGAGGGAACGGAGGATGTTGTCGTTGAGGCCGAGGTCGGAAAACTGAATCAAGGCTGATAGCTCCTGCGCCGGGCGCGCGGTTGAACGGCGCGCGACGGTCGCGTTGGTTCGGGCGTTTCCTGCACCAATCTGTGTTGGGACAAGTCGGCCGTACTGGGGGCACATCCAGTTGGCAAACGTTGCCGGGTGGATGTTGCCAGCAGATTCCCAGTCGGATCGGGCCTCGCGTGCGGACCATTGTGCGGTGCGCCGCGGGCAAGAGCGAGTCTGAGGCCACTGGCTGTGAGACGAATACTAGGCGTATCGGCGTTCGTACGCCATTCGCATCAGGAAGTTCGGTGGAATGTGGGGAATGGCGGGCCCGATAACGGAAGCCGCATCGCAAAGCTCTTCGGTACACTGAGCGAAATGAAGCCGTCCGTCTACATCGAGACCACCATCATCAGCTACCTCGCGGCACGGCCGAGCCGGGATGTCATTGTTGCGGGGCAACAGCAGACAACTCGAATGTGGTGGGATGATCGATCCAGTCAGTTCGACCTCGTGACCTCCGAACTCGTGCTTCGCGAAGCGGCCGTTGGGGATGCGGGCGCTGCCGCGAGACGAGCGGCCCTCTTGATCGGGATGCGAACACTCGCCTCGACAGCCGAAGCCGAATCGCTGGCGACGCTGCTTCTTGCAAGGGTCAGATTGCCGCGAAAGGCAGCCCTGGATGCTGGCCATGTGGCGGTCGCGGCTGTCCACGGCGTGGACTTCCTCGTCACGTGGAACTGCACACACATTGCGAATGCTGTCCTCCGTCCCCGTATAGAATCGACATGTCGTGAAGCGGGATACATGCCTCCGACGATTTGTACGCCCTTCGAGTTGATGTGAGCAGCCCTATGTGGAAAGACCCCATCGTTGAAGAAGTGCGCTCCGCCCGCGATTCGATCGCAAAGCGTTTCGGCTACGACCTGAAGCGCATCTTTACCGACCTCCGCAAGAGCGAGAAGAAGCGGGCCGCCGCGGCAGCCAGAGTGCGATCGGAAAAGCCCGCCGCGAGCGGTAAGCAGGGATCCAAGCGTGGCCGAGAGGCAGCATGATCATCGTTCGGCGAGCGGAACGACGGTCACGTGCGAGCAGTTGAATGGCCGCACTCGGGGCATGTGGACGACGTGGTGGCGGGGAGGCCGCGCAGGTCGTAGTTGCAGCAGGGGCAATGGAACTTGGACTGCCGCCAGTCGCGACGGATGCAATGAGCGGTCACAAGGAAAACCGGTAGCGCGAAGATCGCGGCGAAGACCGATGAGTTATACACGAATCCCGGCCAGATGATTCGGTGGGGAATGATGATCGGCCATCCGTTGTCATAGCGCAGGCCGGTGTCCCATCCGTCGAACACCGATTCGACGCTGTGGATCGTGATGTCAGCAACAGATGGATCATGTGCTTCGCCCGCGCTTGTCGATGTTGCCTGTGCATAGA
>JAEYNG010000297.1 GCA_023412695.1 Planctomycetota bacterium
CCACTGCCACGATCCCCGCCTTGAACACCAGGTTCGCCATCGACGCGATCACGATCGCCCGCCACGCCGCGTCCGTCTCGACTTCTTCGCGCGCCGCCAGCCGCGACGTTGACAGCGTGATCGCGTCCATGTCCGTCAGCCCCGATACAGCCGCGACGATGTAGAGCCCCCGGTCCCCGAGCCATTCCCTCCCCGCGGCGACCGCCACGAGCACAAACGCGTACAGCGAGCCGAACACCAGCGCCGTCTTGAGCTCCGACGGGTTCCCCGGCTCGGCCATCTCGCCGTTGGTCGTTCTCCGCGCCTTTACATAGGCGACCCCCGATGCCACCAGCGCCCCGGCGAGCATGACGCCCATCGCCGGCGCGATCTCCGCGGCCTTGCCCCCGGCCGCAATCCCGATCTCCACCAGCACCCGCACGAAGCTCACGACCGACGCCAGCGCGGCCACGAGCACGCCCGCCCACGCCGCGTCCGGCTTCCCCGCAGCGCGCCGCGCCGCCGTCACCGTCGTCGCGGTGCTCGAGATCGCCCCGCCGATCAACCCAGCGGCGGCGGCCCCGTGCTGTCGCGGCAGCAGCTTCGCCGCGACATACGCCACGAGGCTGATCCCCGTGACCAATACCACCATCAGCCAGATCTCGCGCGGATTGATCGCATTGAACGGCGGGAACTGCTTGTCGGGCAGCACCGGCAGCACGATGAACGCGATCAGCGCAAACTGGATCGCGGCGCGAAGATCCTCTTCCCCCATCCGCTTGGCCATGCGGTGCAGGAACCCCTTGGCGTGAAGCAGCGCGGCGCACGCCACGCCAACGCCCACCGCCACCGGCCGCGGCCCCACCCACACGAATGCCCCTACCGCGAACATCAGCAGGATCGCCATCTCTGTGGTGATCCCCGGGCTCTTCTCTTCGCGCGTCCGCAGGTAGTTCCCCATCGCCGTCGCCATCGCCACCCCCACCAGCCCCGCGGGGAACACCCATGCCCCCAAGGGCTCCGTCAGCATCGCGCACATCGTCCCGAGCAGCGTGATGAGCGGGAATGTCCGGATCCCGGCGAGCGCGGAGTCCGCCCGCTCGCGCTGCACGCCCACCAGCATGCCCAGTGCGGCCGAGATCCCCAACGCAATGAACGCCTCCATGACTCCCATAAACCCAGCATACCCGCAGGCGCACGCCGGGGCCGCCGTGTCATGCCCGCCGGGGGCCCTCCCACTCCCGACCTCCGCGTTCCGAATTCCGCCCTCCCGACCTACCCTTCCGCCCCATGGCCAAAGCCCTCTCAACCGCTACGACCGAGTTCGAGAAGCTCGACCGCTGCGCCGACCTCGACCACCGCCCGCGCGTCCTCCTCGGCAAGATGGGCCTCGACGGCCACGACCGCGGCGTCAAGGTCATCGCCCGCGCACTGCGCGACTCGGGCGTCCACGTCATCTACTCCGGTCTCTGGCAGACGCCGCGCTCCCTCGCCATCTCCGCGCGCGATGAGGATGTGGACGTCATCGCCGCGTCGATGATGTCCAACTCGCACCTCGTGCTCGGCCCCAAGCTCATCGAGGCCCTCAAGGAGCTCGGCCGCCCGGACATCCCTGTCTACATGGGCGGCATCCTCCCGCAGGAGGACCTGCCGCAGCTCAAGGCCCAGGGCATCGCCAAGTGCTTCACCACCGGCACCGGCCTGCTCGACATCGTCGAGGCCGTCCGCGGCGCGGTGAAGCCCTACACGCCGGTCGTCTCCAGCGGCCCCGCCGCGCAGCTCGCACGCGACATCTCCCTCATCCATTCTGGCCGGGGTGACATGCGCAGCGGCGCAAGTCGCCGCCGCCCCAAGCGCGTCATCGGCATCACCGGCTCGCCGGGCGCGGGCAAGTCCACGCTCGTCGCGCAGCTCGTCGGCGAGTACACCCGCCGCGCCAAGGACGACCCGTCCATGGGCCGCTGCGGCGTTCTCGCCTTTGACCCGATGAGCCCCATCACCTCCGGCGCGCTCCTCGGCGACCGTCTCCGCGTCGACTTCAACAACCTCGACGAGTCGGTCTACTACCGCTCGCTGGCGATCAGCGGCGAGGACTACCGCGCGGTCAATGAGATCGTCGAGCTGATCGGCGGCGCGCAGTCGCCCGGCGGCGCATACGACACGCTCTTCATCGAGACCGTTGGCGCGGGCCAGAACGAAACGAAGATCCGCCAGCACGTCGACCGCACCGTCGTCGTCCTCACGCCCGGCATGGGCGACGCCGTGCAGATGGACAAGGCCGGCATCCTCGAGATCGCCGACGTGTTCGTCTGCAACAAGGCCGACCACCCCGGCGAGAACGAGCTCGTCCGCGACCTGCGCGACGTCGCCGGCCGCAGGCCCGTCTTCGAGACCGTCGCCACCCGGGGCCAGGGCGTGCCCGAGCTTCTCGACGCTCTGCTCGCCTGATTCTCGACGTCCGATCACGCAACGCACGCGTTTATCGGCACGCTCCCTGCCGCGCTACCCGCACAGACGGACCGCCGCCGGCTCGCATCTGCCGTGCGTGCTGGCGATCCGACGCGCCGTGCGGCACAGTGAAGGTCCATCGCTCCCGCCGCTCGCTCTCTCGCGGCCGGTGCGACCACCGCTTCGACAAGCCAAGAAAGGACCCCACGATGCCGACGACGCGTTCGATCTTCGCCGCCTCCGCACTGTTCGCCGCCTGCGTCTCCGTCGCCAACGCCGAGATCACGCTCCCCATCGCCCTCAACGGCGGCGTCGGGACGCGCTCCGTGACAAGCGTTGCCCCGGTCGAAGTCTCCCCGTCCTATGCATGGACGCTCGATCTCTCGAGCATGGCCGCCACGGGCCTCACCGGATCGTTGTTCGGCATGCCCTTCGCCATGCCGCTCTACGGCGCGAACCCGGTTGACCTCGTCATGGCGGGCGCGCACGTCGGTGGTGCGGGCAACCTTGTCACTCGCAACTTCACGTTCACGGACCTCGGCGCGGTCACCCCCGCATACGACTTCACCGTTTCGCTCGATCTGCTCCCCGACCAGACGCTGCAGACGACGATCACCGTCAACAGCCTCGGCTCGTTCATGCCCGGTGGAATCGTCCCGAGCAACCCGATTCCGCTGCCCGTAACCAGCGTAAACGCCGGTGGGATGGCGACCATCGCCGCCGTGCCCACGCCCGGCACCGCCGCCCTTGTCGCCGCGGGCAGCATCGTCGCGCTCCGCCGACGCCGCAACTGAACCGCCTCGCCCATCCCGTCCTTCGTCACCGGCCGGCGCAACTCGCGTCGGCCGGTCTCCTTGCGCCGTGGTCGGGAAACCCCGCCCTACCATCGCGCCGATGTCCCCGCACACGCTGCAGTGCATGGAGGTCTGGGGAGGCAACCGCGCCGTCGAGAACGGCGTCGTCATGCCCGGCCTCGACGCCTGGGTATTCAGCCGCCCCTACGTCGGCAACGCGCCGCGCGGCAGCGAGGATGACACGTCCCGCGGCGGCGACATCCACTACGTCACGAGCTGCGCCACCGGACGCCTCACCCGCATCGTCGTCGCCGATGTTTCCGGCCACGGCGAACGCGTCGCGGAGACCGCCGTCGCCCTCCGCCGACTCCTCGGCAAGTATTCCAACTACGTCGATCAGGAACGCATCGTCGCCGAGATCGACCAGCGCTTCGCCGAGCTCGCCGAGTCGAACGCCCGCCACGCGGGGCTCTTTGCCACCGCCGTCGTCGCGACGTACTGGTCCCCTACGGAGGAGATCACGCTCTGCAACGCGGGCCACCCGCGCCCGCTGCGTTACGCCGCGGCCCAACGCCGCTGGACGATCCTCGACCCCGACAAGCAAGGCCAGTCCGGCCCGGTCAATCTCCCCCTCGGCATCGGCGTCGAGGCCAAGCATCCGCAGACCGCCTTCCGCCTTCGTCGCGGCGATCTGCTGATGTTCTACACCGACTCGTTGATCGAGGCTCGTCGGCCCGACGGCCACCAGCTCGGCGAGCAAGGGCTGCTCGAACTGATCTCCACCGTCGATGCCTCGCGTCCCGAGTCCCTGGTCCGCACCCTCCTCACCGCGGTTGCCACGTGGCGCGGCGAAACGTCCTCCGCGGACGCACTCCCGGAGTTCGATGATGATGTCACGATCGTGCTTATTCGGCCGAATGAACTCGGTCCGCGCCCGTCCCTGGCCCTCGGCCTGCTCGGCGGATGCCGGATCGCCGTCCAGTTCGTCAAGTCGCTGGTGATCCGCGGCGAGGTCGCCTCGTGGCCGCAGATCCGGCGCGACACCATCGCCGGCTCGTTCATCCGGCGAGCCGCCGCGAGGCCGATCGAAGATCAAAGCTGATCACACCGTCGCGCTGACCGATCCATTCCGCGCCACGACCGTCGCCGTGCCGAGATTGAACGCCGCGTGCACCGCGCGAAGCCCGGTCTTGCCGTCCGCCTCATCGACAAGGCACGAAATCTTGATCTCGCTCGTCGTGATGTTCGCAATCCGGATCCCCGCTTCGGCGAGGGCCTGGAACATCTTCGCCGCCACACCGGGCTGGCTCTGCATCCCCACGCCCACCGCCGACACCTTCGCGAGCCCGAGGTCCTCGTGGACCGTGCCCTGACCGACGGAGCGAACGACGTCCTCGACGATCGTGCGAACCTCGGCGAGGTCGGTCCTGTCGACGGTGAAGACAATGCCGCAGGTCGTCCCGCCGTTGCCGCCGTTGGCGTCGGCCTGGATGATGTCATCCACGCTGATCCCCGCCGCGGCGATCTTCTCAAAGATGTCCCGCTGGATCCCCGCACGGTTGGGCAGCCCCGCCACCGTCACCCGCCCAATGTCCGTCTTCAGAGCCACCGTCGTTACTGCCTGCTGCGTTTCCATGGCGTTCCTCGTATCACAGATCAGCGTGCCCGGGCCGTGCCGCATCGCGTGCAGCACCCGGATCTCCACGCCCGCCTTGCGTCCAAGCTCGACCGCCCGCAGGTGCATGACCTTCGCGCCCTGCGATGCCGCCTCCATCATCTCTTCGTACGAGATCCTCTCGAGCAGCTTTGCTTCTTCCACCACGCGCGGGTCGGCGGTATAAACACCGTCAACATC
>JAEYNG010000342.1 GCA_023412695.1 Planctomycetota bacterium
GGGAAGAGCCGCACGCGGTGGTGGTGCTGCGTGCGCCGGGGGGCGGGGCGGTGGTGGCGCAGGGGCGCGCCGCGCTCGCGCCGGGGGAGCGCAGCGTGTCGGTGCGGCTGGCGGTGGTGAAGCCGGAGCTGTGGTGGCCGCGGGGGTATGGGCCGCAGGCCGCGGACGAAACGCGGCCGCTGTACGAGCTGCACGTCGAGGCGCGGGACGGGGACCGTGTGCTTGACACGTGGAAGGGGCGTGTGGGAGTGCGGACGGTGGAGCTCGATACGTCGCGCGACGCGTGGGGGAGCGCGTTTGCGCTCCGTGTAAACGGGCGGCCGGTGTTCTGCATGGGGGCGAACTGGATCCCGGAGGGGCTGTTCGCGGGGTACGCGGCGGAGAAGGTGCTGCGGCAACGCGTGCGCGACGCCGCGGAGATGAACGCGAACATGCTGCGGGTGTGGGGCGGCGGGCTGTACGAGGCGGGTTGCTTCTACGACGAGTGCGACCGGCGGGGGATCTTGGTGTGGCAGGACTTCATGTTCGCGTGCGGGATGTACCCGGAGGAGCCGCCGCTGGGGGGGAAGAGCGGGCTGGTGGAGCGCGAGGCGCGGCACCAGGTGGCGCGGCTGAGTTCGCACGCGAGCGTGGTGATGTGGTGCGGCGGGAACGAGACGATCTGGGGCCACGACAAGTGGGGCTGGCGCGAGCGGTTGAAGGATGGGCAGACGTGGGGCAGGGGGTATTGGCTGGAGTTGCTGCCGCGATTGTGCGCGGAGGTTGATCCGTCGCGGCCGTACTGGCCGAACAGCCCGTGGTCGGGAGTTGATGAGCACGGTGCGCAGCACGATGTGTTGGATTCGGATCGTGGTGACCGGCACACGTGGGAGGTGGATGCGTGGAAGCGCGACACCCGGGCGCCGGGCTCATCGGGCGTGGTGAGATTCTGCTCGGAGTTCGGGCAGCAGAGTCCGTCGTGCGTGGAGACGCTGCGCGAGCAGGGCGTGATCGGCGCGGATGCGTTGTCGCGGCGGCAGCGCGGGTCGGGCGGGGATGAGCGGTGGTACGCGACGCCGCTGGCGGTTGTGCACGGGGCGGAGGAGGCGGCGAGGCTTGCGGCGGGGCGCGCGAGCACGGAGGGGTTCACGGCTTGGCTCGCGGCGGTGCAGGCGTTGCAGGCGGAGGCGGTGGCACGCGGGATCGAGTGGCACCGCGTGAACCGGCCGCGGTGCGGCGGCGTGCTGTTCTGGCAGCTCAATGACTGCTGGGCGGGGCACTCGTGGTCGGCGATTGACGCGGCGGGGCGGAAGAAGCCGCTGTGGGAGATGGCGAGGCGTGCGATGTCGCCGCGATTGCTGTCGATCCACGAGGTCGAGGGGTCCGCGAAGCTGTTCGCGGTGAACGACACGGATGAGGCGTGGGAGGGCGAGATCGTCGCGCAGCTATGCTCGCACGGGCCGGAGCGGACGTTGGCGGAGCATCGCGTGCACGTGCGGATCGGGCCGCGGACAGCGGGCGTGGTGGAGGACCTGGGGAAGCGATTGGTGCTGCCCCTGACGGCGGCCCGCGATGTTGCGAAGTACACCGCGAGCGCGGAGGAGAGTGGGGGGTTTGTGCCCGCGGTGTTGTTCTTTGACGCACGTTCGGGGTGGCGGCGACCGTAACGGCGGTGAAGGGGTTCAAGGGGCTCACTCCCCACAGGTGAGCCTCTTGAGCCTCTTGCACCGAGCGCGCGGAGTCGTCATGCGCCGAGTGGTTCAAGGGGATCACTCCCGTTGAGTGAGCCTCTTGAACTTCTTGCTCGGAGCAGGCAATTCGTGATGTTGATCAAGGGGAGCAAGAGGGTCACTCCGGTTGAGTGAGACCCTTGACTTCTTGGTCGTTCTTCTCGCCATTACAGGGGAGCGATACGGCTCTCTATAATAAGGAATATATGGTTATAAACTCCCTTCGCCTGCCCCCCTCCTTCGGAGGAGGTCAGGGTGTTCAAGACACTTGCGCGAAAGCGGATGTTGTCGAGTGTCCGACGCGACCGGAGACAACCAAGGGACTCACTCCTCTGTGGAGAGAGGAGTGAGCCCCTTGGTCGTCTGGGTCGCGTGTGAGTTGGGGGGATCAAGGGGGCCGGAAGCGCGCAGCGCGGACGTGCTCACTCCTTCAGCCCCTGCGTCGCCACGCCCTCGATGATCGCCCGCTGGGCGAGCAGGAAGACCAGCAGCACCGGCAGGATCGCGATGACGCTCGCGGCCATCGAGAGGTTCCACGGCGTCTGGCCGTGCTGGGACTGGAACATGTACACGCCCAGCGAGAGGGTGTACATGTGCGGCTGGTTGAGGAAGATGAGCGGGCCGACGAAGTCGTTCCACGACGCGATGAACTGCAGGAGCGCGACGACGACCAGCGCGGGCCGCGCGACCGGCAGCACAACCCGCCAGAAGACGCCGAACGTCGAGCACCCGTCGATGGCCGCGGCCTCGTCGAGCTCACGCGGGATCGTCAGGAAGAACTGGCGGAGCAGGAAGATGCTGAACGCCCCGCCGCAGAACGCCGGGACCCATAGCGGCCGGAAGGTGCCGATCCAGCCCAGTTGCTTAAAGAGCAGGTACTGCGGGGCGATGACGACCGTCGGGGGGATCATGAGCGTCGCGAGCACGAGGACGAACAGGGCCGTGCGGCCGCGAAACCGAATGCGTGCGAAGGCGTACGCCGCGCACGCGCTCGAGAGCGTCATGCCGACGGTGCTGAGCGCGGCGACGAGCAACGAGTTGCGGAGGTACGTCGGGAAGTCGGTGGAGGGGTCGGTCCAGAC
>JAEYNG010000406.1 GCA_023412695.1 Planctomycetota bacterium
TGGCGACACTGTAGTGTCCAAATGCGCAAAGGAGCAAATGGCCAAGCAAGCATGGGCGATTGCCGGCGGAGCTACTCGTCCCACCACGAGTATCGCCACCAGTTCGGTTCGTACGGCCTCAAGGAACTCGTGACCACCCAGCCGGGGGGTGTCGGCAGCGATCCGCTTGTCGAGTATACGAATCCGGATTCCCCATCCGGACTCACCGATATCGTGAGAATCGTCCCGCCTTCGAATCGCTTCACCTGTTCGATCGCGAACGGGCCGACCCTGCGGCGGACAGTCGCCGTTTCGCCGATCGGCAGTCCTTCGTGCTCTGCCATGAGTGCGATCAATAAAGGCTCGACGTCGTGAAAGGCGCGGCGGAACTGCCAGTCTCGCCATGGAGGTAGCCACGCGAGAGCGATTGCCATCGGAACGACGAGCCAGCCCGAGAGCCCGATGGCTCTCTTCGTTGCGAGGCGAACGACGATCAGGATGATCCAAGCGAGAACGAGCAGCAGGGAGAAGAGAAACGCGGCAAGTGCAAGCAGGACCCTTGAGTCTCCGGGTGCTGCCGACACGATCCAGACTGCAAGCCAAAGAACGGCGATCACGCTCAGAGTGCGAGCAGGCAGAAACGCGGGCGGACGATGAACGGGAGGCGCTTCGACCATCGCGGCACCTACGCAGAGTTGCGGGTCTTGGGTTCGGCGACCAAACCACTGTCCAAGAAGTTCTTCAGCAGCCTCGGCCCCTCGACCGTCAGGAAGCTCTCGGGGTGGAACTGCACGCCCTCGAGCAGGGCCCGCGGCTCCCCTCGCGGCCAGACGCGCCGCAGGCCCATCACGACGCGGCGTGTCGGTCCGTTCGAAACGGCCGGGTCGGTCGGTTCTTCGGTCCAGGCGGAGACGGTCCAGCCGCTGCCGTCGGCCGCGATGAGGGGGATGGACTCGGCGAGGACCACAAGCGAGTGGTAGCGGGTCGCGATGAATGGGTTGGAGAGGTCGGCGAAGACGCCCTGGTTGTCGTGGTGGACCGGCGAGGTCTTGCCGTGCATGGGGATGGCGTGGCGCGTCACGGTCATGCCGTGCATGTCGCCGATGCACTGGTGACCAAGGCAGACGCCGAGCACCGGCACGCGACCGGCGAAGCGGCGGATGATCTCGCTGGAGACGCCGGCTTCCTTCGGCGTGCAGGGGCCGGGGGAGATGATGACGTGCGTCGGGCCGAGCTCTTCGGCCTCGTCGGGGGTGATCTTGTCGTTTCGGACGACCCGCAGGTCGAGCGAGGCGTCGATCTCGCCCAGCCGCTGGACGAGGTTGTACGTGAACGAGTCGTAGTTGTCGATGAGCAGGATCACGGGCAAGGGTATCGGCCATGCGCCGCCGCTGGTGAACAGGCTCAGTTGCGGGAGCGGTTCACCCAGCCGAACTCCTGGGCGGTGGAGCTGTTCACGGGCCATGCGGTGTTCCCGCCCTTGATGATGCGAATCTGCGAGGCGTTAAGATCCTGCGCTTCTGCGGTTCGATCATTCGGGCCTGTGGGCGACTTGAAAAGGCCGACCGAGCCATCGAGATAGCCGTTGTGTCCGCCGCCGCCCTTGCCGCCCGCCGCAGAGCCCGACTTGCGTGCGCCGTGGCGTGTCGACCACTGATCGGTCCCCGCGAACGAGCCGTCGTCGTGCGTGCGGTTGTAGAACTCGTCGTGCTCTTCGATCAGCAGGATGATCCCGGGGAAGTTCTTCCGCGGCGAGCTGCCTGATTCCGGCCGTTCGGGGTAGTCCATCCGCCATTGCAGGTCTGTGCGGGCGCCGGCCATGCGGATGATCATGGTGTAGTCGAAGAAGCGGTTGGCCTCCCGCCGCGCGGACGGGCACTCGGTGATCTTGTCGGTGGTTTCGAGGTACTCCCGCATCACGCTGGTGTGGAACGGGTGCGGGTAGAGCGTGGGGTTGGCGAGGTAAAGGGCGTTGTTCCGGCCGACCCAGTCGAGGTTCTGCGGCCCCTGCCAGTAGGCGCCGGGGATGACCTTGTAGTCGTTGGCGTAGGTGTGAAAGCCGAGCATGAGCTGACGCATGTTCGACAGGCACACCGCCTGACGGCCAGAGTCGCGGGCCTTGCCGAGCGTCGGCAGGAGCAGGCCGACCAGCAGCGCGATGATGGCGATGACGATCAGTAGTTCGATCAGCGTGAAGGCGCGGGAGATTCGCGGCACGGTCCAGCCTCCAGAACAGGAGGAGCCCCGTGGGGCAGTGTACCACACGGGACGGGTTTGTCGGCCGCGGGACCGCTTCATCCGCCTACCGTCAGGGCATGTCCAACCCCACCCAACCGGCTCATTATGTCGAACTGTGCAAGCTGCGGCACGAGGCCCGGACGCTGGCCTCGGTCGGCCACCTGCTGAACTGGGACCAGGAGACCTATATGCCGCACGCCGCGGCGGCTCACCGGGCGGAGCAGGCGTCGCTGCTCTCGGCCCTTGAGCACGAGCGGTCCACGAGCAAGCGGATGGGAGAGTTGCTCGCCCAGTGCGAGGCGGACAAGGCCCTTGTAGGGGACACGGCGTCGCCCGAGGCCGCGAACATCGCCGAGATGCGGCGGGACTATGACCTTGCGACCAAGCTGCCGACGGACCTTGTCGCCGAGCTGGCGAAGGTCGGCAGCCAGGCGCAGGAGGTGTGGAAGGAAGCGCGGCAGAAGAACGACTTTGCGATGTTCCGGCCGTGGCTGGAGAAAATGTTCGGGCTGACGCGGCGCAAGGCCGAGTGCCTGATGACCGGCAAGGGGGGCACAAAGGGCGAGCTGTACGATGCGCTGCTCGACGAGTACGAGCCGGGCGCGACGGGCGCGGAGATCGAGGCGATCTTCACACCGCTCCGGCCGCGATTGAGCGGGCTGGTGAAGGAGGTCGCCGCCCGCGGCAAGCGTCCCGCGGACGCGTTCCTGAACGTGCCGTTCGCGCCCGAGAAGCAGCACGAGTTCGGGCAGTTCGTGCTGAGGGCGATGGGGTTCGACTTCGAGGCGGGCCGGCTCGACACGACGACGCACCCGTTCTGCTCCGGGATGGCACCGGGCGACACGCGCCTGACGACGCGGTACCGCGGCGAGAAGTTCACCGATGCGCTGTACGGCACGATGCACGAGGGCGGGCACGGCTTATACGAGCAGGGCCTGCCGAAGGGCACGCGGTTTGGCCAGCCGCTCGCCGAGTCGGTGTCGCTTGGGATCCACGAGAGCCAGTCGCGCATGTGGGAGAACTTCGTCGGCCGGTCGCGGGAGTTCTGGGAGTGGGCGCTCCCGCACGCGAAGAAGTTCTCTGGCGGATCGCTCGATTCGTACAGCGTCGACGATGCGTTCCGTGCGACGAACCTCGTGCAGCCGAGCTACATCCGAGTCGAGGCGGACGAGGCGACGTACAACCTGCACGTGATGCTGCGGTTCGGGCTCGAGCGGTCGTTGATCTCCGGCGACTTGCCGGTGAAGGACCTCCCGGGCGAGTGGAACACGCGGTTCAAGGACCTGCTTGGCGTCGATGTGCCGGATGATCGGCGTGGCTGCCTGCAGGATGTGCACTGGTCGTTCGGGCTGATCGGGTACTTCCCGACCTACACGCTCGGTAACCTCTACGCGGCGCAGTTCTGGGAGACGATCCATTCGGAGGTGCCGGGGCTCCGCGAGAAGATGCGGGCCGGTGAGTTCGGGCCACTGCTTGCGTGGCTGCGCGAGAAGATCCATAAGCACGGGCGGCGCTACACGGCGGCCGAGCTGTGCCGGATGAACACCGGTAAGCCGCTCTCGGCGGACCCCTTGATGCGGCACCTCGAGGGCAAGCTCAAGGACGTGTACGGGCTCTGAACCATCGAGCCTCTCGACCCGATGAGCGAGCAGCCTGTATCCGCCGGCGCGATGGTTCGCAAGCTCCTTGTGCTCGCGGGGATCGCGTTCGCGCTGACAGGCTTCCGCGAGTGGAACCCGTGGGCGACTGCGCCGACGGCGCTCGCGCTTGGGATCGGGCTCGCGCTGCTGGGGCTGACGGCGTTTGAGAAAGAGGCGCGGAAGTACAGCCGCGTGCTCATCCAGGCGAGTGTCGTGCTCCTGGGATTCTCGATCAGCCTGAACGACGTCGCCAAGGCAGGGCTGACGGGAATGGTCTTCGCGGCGGCGACGATCGCGTTTGTCTTTGTCCTTGGTATCCTGCTCCAGCGCGTGCTGTGCACGGACAGGCAGGTTTCGTCGCTCCTGACCGCGGGCACGGCGATCTGCGGCGGCTCTGCGATCGCCGCGACTGGGACGGTGATCGGTGCGTCGCCGACGGCGATCTCGGTCGCGACGGCGGTCGTGTTCCTGCTGAACGCGTGCGGGGTGTACGCGTACCCCGCGATTGGAAGGCTGCTGGAGCTGAGCGACACGCAGTTTGGTGCGTGGGCGGCGGTGGGGATTCACGACGTCGCGGGCGTCGTCGCGGCGGCGAAGCAGTACGGCGACGTCGCGCTCACCGAGGCGACGGTCATCAAGCTCACCCGGGTGCTGTGGATCGTGCCGGTGGCGCTGGTGCTTGGGCGCATGGCGCGGGGCGAGCGGACCGGGCAGCGGCGCGCCGGGCCGCCGGTGCCGTGGTTTGTCGGGCTGTTTCTTTTTGCGTGCCTTGTGCGAACGCTTGGCGAGATGACGCTCGGCGCTGAAGAGATCGCCCCGGCCGCGGGGTGGCTCAAGAGCATCGCCAAGTGCGCGATGACCGTCGCGCTGTTCCTGATCGGGCTCGGGCTCTCGCGCAGAGCACTGGCGGAGGCAGGCTGGAGGCCCGTGCTGCAGGGCGCGCTCATGTGGATCGCGGTGAGCGCGGGTTCGCTTTTAGTCATCCGCGCGATGGTGTCGTAGGAATCTCAGCGTGTCGCCAGGGGGAGGCACCGTTCGAGCATCTCGAGCGCGGCCTGGATGTATTTCGGATGCCCTTCGCGAGCAAGGAACGCCGGAGCGGTCGCCGCCATCAGGACGCGCCGCACGTTTGCGAGCATGGTGTAGTCTTCGGGTGTTGCGATTCCCACCCCGCGGCACGCGCGTGCAAGGAAGTTCACCGGTTTCACGCCGTCGAGGCCCTCGGCCCGGCCCCAGTGCAAACGCTCGAGGTACACCGCATCCTCCACCCAGTGTCCCGGGTGCACGAGCGCGAGGTCGATCAGCACGCACCCGCCGACGCCGTTGCCCTCGAACCCTTGGCGGAGGATTGCATTGCCGGGGTGCAGGTCGCCGTGGCACCAGGTGTGGATTGGCCGCGAGTCCCATCGGCCGCGGAGCAGCCCGATTGAGCGCTGCACCTGGTGGATGACGTGGTTCCATCGCTGCTGATCAGCGATGTTGTGCGACTTTACGTTGTCGCGAGCCTTGGCGAGCAAGGCGTCCCAATCCTCGGTCTTCACGCCCTTGGCGCCGTCCACCGGCCGCAGCCGTGCGGCGCGTGCGTACCAGTCCGCCGCGGAGCGAAGCATCGACTCGATCGATGCGCGGGACATCGCCGCGGCGACGGGCGTTCCGCGGAGCCGTTCAACTACCAGCCAGGCGAGGTCGTAGCCCCCGATGACGGTCCCCGCCGCGAACACCCTAGGCGTAGGGCCCATCGCGCACGCGTACCCCGCGCTGACCTCGCATCCCGGCTTTTCGTCGAGAGGTCCGTCGCCGAGCTCCTCCGCCGCGTGCGGCAGCCCGCCGAGCGCGACCGTCCACCGGAACTCGGCCGGTCCGACCGGGAGCTTGACAACGACGGGAACCGGATCGCCGCCATCTGCGCGGAAGGTCGCGAACCCAGTCGCGGCTCCGCCGGCCTGCCACGACGAGCGGAACCAGTCGACCGCGGACAAACGATCTTGACAAGCGGCCCGCAGCACCGGCTCGAGCGCGGCCGCGAGTGAGGCGACACCGCCCGCATCGCCCCCGCCACCGGGAGAGCCGCCGCGAGCGGGGTGCGTTGGAGATTCGCCCATCCGGAGCGTGCCCTCCGTGCGAAGCCAGACCCTCTACAGCCTACCTGAAACTTCGTCCGGCGTCGATGCCCGGTTCATGGTGAATCGTCGAATCCGCCGTGCGAATATCCGTCGGCGTTCAT
>JAEYNG010000228.1 GCA_023412695.1 Planctomycetota bacterium
GCGCACTGCGCATCGAGGGCGGTGCCGGGCTGGGCCTGCGTGTCGATGGCGTGGTAGCGGAAACCGGCGCGCTCAATGTGCGGGCGGAAGGGCTGACCGCCGCAGCCGACATCGAGCGCAAGGCGGCCGGGTGCCGGGATCGCGGCGGCCGCGTCGGTAATCGCGCGCTCGATGGCGTCGCGGAGGAGGGGGACGATGAACTCTTCTTGCCGGCCACGGGCGCGGTATTCGCGGCGCTCGTCAAGGTCGGGGCGCGCGGGGCTCGGCGGTGCGGGGTGCATGGAGGGGAAAGGGTACTCGGCACACGCCCGCGCGTGTCAGGAGACGGGTTCTTCGGGCCCGTTGCGGTCGGTTCGCTTGCGCTGGCTGGACGCGGGAGGGGCGTCGTCGGAAGCCTTGGTCGCGAAGACGAGGTCGGGCCCGCCGCCGTCGGTCGAGCGGATGCTTGCGGCGTCGCCGGCAGGGAGCTGTCGCAGGAGGTGGGCGACATGCGCCCCTTGGCCGGGCGTGCACGCAACAAGCGTCCAGCCGCCGGGGACAACGACGCGCCAGATTTCCAGGAGGGCGGCGTCACGTGTAGCGGCGTCGAGCGGACGGAGGATGACCGCGCCGTCGAAGGAGGCATCGATCTCGCCGGCGAGCTGCTCGACGGATCCGCGTTCGAACGAGATGTGGTGTCGTGGATAGCGGCGGGTGGCGAACTTGACGGACTGCTCGTCTTCCTCAAGCGCGACGACCGCGCCGGAAGTGCCGACAGCCGCGCCGAGCCACGCGGCGGCCGCGCCGGTACCGGCCTGGATGATGAGCAGTCGTGAGCCGGGACGGATGATGTCGAGGAGGGAAACGAGCTGCCCCTGGCCAGCGTCGTAGCCGAGCGGGCCCATGAGGTCGTCAAAGATGCGCTGCGCGGAGCAGCGGATGATCTGCTTGGAGCCGTCGGGGAAGGTGACGCGGTAGTCCTTCCAGCCGCGGCCCTTGCGTGAGAGGGCGCGCTGCAGGGACTCGGCGGAGAGCTCCTTGAAGTATGCGCCGCGGACCTTGAGGCCGCGACGGATACCGAGGGCGGAGCGGACGCGGTGGGTCCAGCGTTTGAGTTGTCGAGAGAGGCGGGACATCGCGAGCGCAAGGCCGGCGGGTGGCGCGGGCGGAGCCGCCGCGGCGGGTGCGCCCAACGCCGTCACGATGCGGCCCCCATCAGGCTCGGCGCGGCCGGGGATGTGCAGTCGAAGAGCGAGCCCTGCACGGAGCGGACAACGGGGCGACGCGTTAGCGGGCGCGACGTCACACGGACCCAGGCGGTGGGCTCGTGCTGGCAGGAGATCGTAAGGCCGTAGGGCGCGCCCTGGTGTTCGATCGCGGCGACCTCGGGGAGGTTGCACTGGCGTGAGAGGTGGAGCAGGACGACGTGGCCCGTGGGGTCGATCATCCGGACGGCCTCGCGTGACTGCTGGTTGCTGAGGTGGCCGGAGCCGCCCATGATGCGGCGCTTGAGGTACTCGGGCCGGCCGGAGGCGTGCTGCATCCGCGGGCAGTAGTTGGACTCGATCGCGAGGACGTCGACGCCCTTGAGCTGCTCGATGAGCGCGGCCGGGACATGGCCGAGGTCGGTCGCAAAGCCCAGGGACGCGACGCCGCCTGTCATGGGCAGGTCGATCCGGTAGGCGACCGAGCCGAGCGAGTCGTGGGCGTTGAGCGCGGGGACGACGGTCGCGCCCCCGAGATCCGCCTGCATGACGAAGGGCCCGTCGAAGGGCGCGATGAGCTCGGCGGGGATGCCGGCGTTGATCGCGCCCCGCTGATGGCGGGCGTGCACGCGGACACGGACGTGCGGCGGGAGGAACCGGCCCCATGTGCTGTAGCAGTGGTCGGAGTCGAGGTGGGTGAGGAGGACGTCATCGACGTCGCTCATCGAGAAGCCGCACTGAGCGAGGAGCTTGTTGGTCCTGCGCGGCGAGAGGCCGAGGTCGATCAGCCCGACGCGGCGAACGCCGGCGCGGCCGAAAACGACGACGGAGCAGTTGCCCGATGAGCCGCTCGCGAGGACGCGGATCGCCATGCCCTCGAACGTGCGGAGGTGAGCGTCGTCCGTGATGCTCATTCGTTGCGCCTCCCGGTTCAAACAAAGTACACGGTGAACGTCAATCCTCGCCGACTGCTTCGAGCTCCTCGACCTTGGCGGCGCGGGAGCCGCGGGCGGGCTTGCCCATGCCCGGGCAGACGCCGCGCTTGCTGGTCTCGATGAACTCGGCGAGCTCCATGACCGGCGGGCAGTTTGCGCCGCGCTCGCGGAGGATGGCGACGGCTTCGCGCCGGGGCATGGGGGTGCGGAGCACGTCGCGGAAGGCGCGGCGGAGCTCGGTGATGTGGTCACGCTGCATCCCGGAGCGGCGGAGACCGACCTGGTTCAGCCCGCCGACGCGGTTGCGCTCGTTGACCATGCAGAACGGGGGGACGTCGAGGGAGACGGCGCAGTCGCCGGACATCATGACCAGCCGGCCGATGCGGCAAAACTGGTGGATGACGGCGTTGCCGCCGAGGGTGACGTTGTCGCCGATCTCGCCGTGGCCGGCGATGCCGGCGCCGTTCACGAAGACGACGTTATTGCCGACGCGCGCGTCGTGCGCCACGTGGGTGTTGACCATCAGGAAGCACTTGTCCCCCACTACGGTCGGCTTGTCCGTGCTGGTCGCGGCGTGGACGGTGGCATGCTCGCGGATGAGGCAGTTGGCGCCGATCACCACACCGGCGGTTTGCGAGCCCGGGCCGAACTTGTAGTCTTGGGGCTCGAAACCGATACAGGCAAACGGCCAGAGGATCGTGCCGTCGCCGATGATGGCGGGGCCGTTGACATAGTTGTTGCCGATGAGCCGGACGCCGCGGCCCAGACGAACCTTGCCGGTGAGCACGCAGTATGGGCCGACTTGGACATCATCCGCGAGCTCGGCCTCCCTGGAGACCGTCGCGGTGGGGTGGATCAGGGGCATCCGCAAGTGTAGGGACGCGATCGAGGATTGTGGGCCTAGGCCTGGTCGGCGGGGAGCATGATCTCGAAGACAGCCCCGGCGACGCGGCCCTGGTCGTTGAGGCGGTTGCGGGCGAGCATAACCCCGCCATGCTCCTTGACGATGCCCTCCGAGGTAGCAAGGCCGAGCCCGGTGCCACGAGAGTCGAGACGGGTGCTCGCGAAAGGCTGGAAGAGGCGTGGGAGGATCTCGGGGTCGATGCCGGGGCCATTGTCGGAGACGGTGATAGAGACCCAGCGGCGGCCGTCGCGGATGGACTCCTCGGCGTCGATGGCGATCTCGGGGGTGGGTCCCTCGGCCCGGCCGCGGACGACGGGGCCGGTGAGGGCGTCGGCGGCGTTGCGGAGAAGGTTGACGAGCACCTGCATGATGCGGTCGGGGTCGCACCAGGCGTGGAGGTTCTCGGGGACGGTGTTGACGATGGTCGCGGATGTGGTCTCGCGGTCGAGGCGGACGAGCGTGCAGGCCTCGTCCACGACGGGGCGGAGCGCGGTGTCCTGCGCTGCGGGGGGGCGGGCGCGGGCGAAATCGAGCAGGCTCTCGCTGAGGCGTTCAAGCCGGCCAACGACGCGGAGCAGGAGCGCGGCCTCGATTGCGCTGATCGAGCGTCGGCCGGGTCCGGAGCCTGATTCGGCGTTGAGCTTCTCGGCAAGGCCCTTGATAACGGCGAGCGGGGTGTTGAGTTCATGGGCAAGACCGGCGGACATGATGCCGAGGCTGGCGAGGCGGTCGGCGTCGGCGAGGTTCTGGCGCGCGGTTTCGAGCAGGTGGTTCTTGCGTTTGAGGTCGGTGGCGACCTCTTCGATGCGCTGGAACGCGACGGCGAGATCGGCCTCGTGGCGGCGGAGCGCGGTGATGGAGCGGTTACGCGAACGCATGATCTCGCCGAGTTCATCGGCGGGCATGGAAGCATCGTCGATGAGTTCCTG
>JAEYNG010000236.1 GCA_023412695.1 Planctomycetota bacterium
GCGCGAACACAGAGGCTTCCGGAAAGTCGCTGGTGATCGACGTGATCTCCGCCGCCGAGTTCGACCAGCAGGTGAAGGACGAAGCCGATGCGATCTCCGGCGAGCTTGACAGGGAGGCGCTCATTGCGCTTCGTCAATCGCTTGACGTCGAGCAAGCCTCGCTGTGGGCACGCTTGGCATTCGGTTCGTTCGCGGCTCGCGACATTGGCGAGCAGCCGATCTACACATACAAACTCAAAGCCGTGCCTGTGCCGAGCGAGGACGCCACCGCGGCCGCATTCCGCAAGGGGCATGTCCTTGAATCAGGCATCAAGGCCGTTCGATGGATCGACCTTGCCCTCCGAGACGCTTCATCCACGCTCAAGCACATCGGGAGCGAAGATGCACAAAGAGATGTCGGCGAAGTGACCGATGCCGTCAGGCAGCAGGTTGACCAGCCGCTCACACAACTCCGCATTGCGGTCAATAGTGCCGATGCCGCCTCCGGACTTTCGGACTCCGAAATGGCGGTCTGTCGTCAGCTCGGCGAGCAGGCTCAGGTCGTCCGCGACTCGTTCGGTGGGATCAAGGATCTGGCCGAACGAGTGAGCCGGGCGACGAGCGAGCCAGAACGCTCCCGCCGCCGATCCGAACTTCAGAAGGAGCTGATTGCGGCAGCAGACGGGGCATCGCGCTTGGACGCCAGCCTTGCAGCGGCGGTGAAGGAGTGGAAGGTGGAAGTGGACTCGGCAAAGCTGGGGGCGCTAAAGACAATGGTGGCGAAGCCAAGGCAGGAACCCATCCGGCCAACCACGAATCAGTCAAAGACCCACGGAGTCGCCGACCTGTTTCCAATCAACAGCAAGTGGTCCGGAACATACGTCAATGATGGCAATGCGGTGAATGGCCGGAGCGCGACTGCCAGAGTATTGCGGCATGATGGCAATACGGTTGTAATGGAAGTCCAGGTTGTTGGATACGCACTCCGACACAAGTACATTGAGGTCAACGGGTCTAAGCTCACGCTGTGGAAAGACGAGGGTGTCAGCGCGATTCAGGAGAACGGTGCGCCGCCCAACAAGTTCTCTGCCATTAGTATCAGCGGCGACATGGCAGACGGCACTCTGACTCTCGCGGGAACATGCAATGTATCTTCCGCAGCAGGAAAATTCCTGTTAACAGAAAGAGGGACTTTGACACTTCGGCAGGAAGGTATTCGCGCCGACCCGCTCGAGTCTTGGTCGGTCGGCTCACGCTGGGTAACCAAGAATCGCGGTGGAGGTGACACAATCTGGACGGTTCGCTCTCGGGATGGCGATCAGCTCGAAATCGAACGTCCCTCTGTGCAAGGCAAGGGGACTGTGGTAGTACGTCTCAAGATTGAAGGATCACGCTCGGTAAGCGTAACTCAAGTGAGGCATGAGAACACCGACCCGGTGCTCAACCGAGACTGGAACGGACGTGGAACGATCTCGGCTAAGTCGCTAAAGCTGACATTCTCCGTGGAGTCAAAGGGCGGTCGAAATCCCTGGGACCGGTGGAGCGAGACCCTTGATCTGAAGCCGGAGTAACCAAGCCATCCCGCTGGGACCATAGCCCCCCTACACTCCCGCCCCTTGGCCAAACGACGAACACTGGTCCTCTTCAAGCCCCCCGACACCGGCGACGAGCCCGGCGCAGGCTCCTCGCGCACCGGCGGGAGCGGGGGAACCGGGGGGGGGATGGAGCCACTCGGCACCGTCTCCACGCTCATCATGTCGCTCAAGCACTTCAACGTCTGGCCCGACGGCTCGGGCCCGATGGGCTTCGGCGATGCGCTCGGCTCGGCGACGCTCTACGGGCCGGGGTTCATCGTCGAGCTGCCCTACGCCTCGACCGGCGCATCCTCGCCCGACCGCGCCGAGATCACTCAGGCCCTGGTCTACTGCAACGATGACGACTACGCGTGGCCCGTCCTCTCACGCATCTGCCGCGCCAACAAGTGGAAGCTCATGGACCCCGACTCGGGGCGGACGTTCGGATAACAGAGAGGTGACGAGGTGTCAAGGTGTCGGGGCGCCGAGGGTGCCAACGCCGAGTCACGCCCGCCGCCATCGACCGCTCGACACCTCTCACCTCGACACCTCGGCACCTCGGCACCTTTCCTCCCTATGCCCCAAGAAACCAAATCCTCCCCCGGCACTCCCATGAACGGCGTCGCCACTCCCGCAACACTCGCCGCCGACACGCTCTCCGTCGCCGGACTCAAGGCCGATCTCGGCAACGACGCCGGCGCGACGCTCGACATCCTCGAGAAGGCGTTTGACTATCGCGGCGACGTGACGCTCACGCTCAACGACGGCCGCGAGGTGACGGGGTATCTCTTCGACCGCCGCCGCGGGAAGGACCTGACGGACTCCTCCGTGCGCATCATGCCCCCCGCCGCCGCGGGCGCGCCCGAGGGACACAACGAAAAGATCACCGTCGCGTACGCCGATATCCGGCACATCGCCTTCTCCGACCGGGACCCCGCGGCCGGAAAGTCCTTCGAGACCTGGGTCAAGAAATACGTCGAGAAAAAGCTCAAGGGCGAGAAGGCGAGCATCGAGAGCGAATCGCTCGACTGACTTTGCATCGGGCTCATAGACCATCGGCCATCCGGAGATTTGCACACATGCCCACGTACGTGTACGAACTCCTTGACAAGAAGGGCCAACCCACCGGCGAGACGTTCGAGATCGTCCAGCCGATGAAGGACGCCGCCCTCACCAGGCACCCCGAGACCGGCAAGCCCTGTCGCCGCGCGATCGTCGCCCCCGCCATCGCCGGCAGCATGTCCCCGCTGAAGACCAAGGGCACGCTCTCCAACAAGAACCTCGAGCGGCTCGGTTTCACCAAGTACGAGCGCAAGGGCAAGGGCTACATGGAGCGCACCGCCGGCAGCGGCGGGCCGCGTTCAATCTCCGCGGACGACTGACCCTCGGCTGCCCGCGCCGCCCACACCCCGCACCACGCTCGTTCGCAGCGAACCTACACCCCCGCCCCCGCCAGCTCCGCCGCGACCTCCTCCACCTTCCGCCGCTGCTCCCGCGCAAGGCGCTGCAGGTGCAGGTGCGCTTCCGGCTCGGTCATCCCCCGCCCGCTCACCAGCGACCACTTTGCCCGCTCCACGAGCTTCCGGCTCTCGAGCTGCCGCTCCAGCCGCGAGACGCGCTCGACGCACGCCTTCGCCGCCGTGTTCCTCGCCGCGGCCGTATGGATCGCTGCCCGCAACTGCGCCGCGCTCGCCGGCTTCACGATAAACCCGTCCGCCCCCGCCGCGCTCGCCCGCACGACGCTCTCGTCGTCCGAGTACGCCGAGAGCATCACGACCGTGAGCCCCAGTTCCTTCTTGATCGTCGCCGCCGCGTCAACGCCGTCGAGCTCGGGCATGCGGATGTCCAGCAAACACACGTCCGGCGCGTGCACCCGCGCCAGCGCGACCGCCTGCGCGCCGTTCGACGCCGGGCCGATCACCCTGAAACCCTCCTCTTCCAGGCTCATCGCGATGTCCGTCGCGACCAGGTGCTCGTCGTCCGCGACGAGCACGCTGATCGGCCGCCTGCCCTGTTCTTCCGTCGTTCGCCACGTCATCAAACGCCTCCGCCAATA
>JAEYNG010000517.1 GCA_023412695.1 Planctomycetota bacterium
GCGCTACGATCGCCGCTATGACCACGCCCGCCGCCCCGCAGCCTGACAGCCCGAAGCCCAAGTATGACCCGAACGCCCCGCACATGAAGCGGCCGAAGCTGCGTCCGGTTCGCGGCTTCCCGGCCCAGGGGCAGGGTCCGGACGGCCAGCAGGTCCAGCTCATGGGCCTGTCGGACGCGCGGCAGATCTCTGAAAAAGTCGTCTTCACGATGCCCGCCGCGAGGCTGCTGTTCCCGCTGATGGACGGCTCGCGCGACCTCGATCAGATCGTCAAGGAGGTCGGCCGCGGCCTGACTCGCGAGGCGCTCGAGGGCATCATCGCGCAGCTCGACGATGCCGCGCTGATCGAGGGTCCGTCGTTCGACAGGCTGTGGGCGCAGGTGAAGGCCGATTTCGACGCGGCGGCCAACCTGCCGCCGGCGAGCAGCGCGGCGTTCGCGGACATGCTCGTCGTCCAGGCGGCCGGCACGGACAAGGTGGACGAGTCGGTGAAGGCCGAGCAGGGCCCGACGCGCGTGCGCGACCTGTTCAACCAGTGGATGAACAAGGCGCTGGAGAAGGCGGAGAAGCCGAGCTTTGACCAGCTCCCGAAGGCGATCATCGCGCCGCACATCGACTACCCGCGCGGGTGGATCAACTACGCGAACGTGTACGGGCGCATGCGCGTGTGCGACCGGCCGGATCGGATCATCGTGCTGGGCACGAACCACTTCGGCCAGGGCACGGGCGTGGTCGGTTGCGACAAGGGGTACACGACGCCGCTGGGCACGTGCGAGGTGGACTCGGACCTGGTGAGCCAGCTGCGGTTCGCGCTGGGCGACAAGCTGTTCGCCAACCGCTTCGACCACGAGCGCGAGCACTCGATCGAGCTGCAGATGATGTGGATCCAGCACATCTTCGGCGCGGACGAGACGGGGAACTTCCCCAAGGTGTTCGGCGCGCTGGTGCACGACCCGGCGGTCGCCAACGGCGAGAGCTACGACGGCAACGGCGTGTCGCTCGACCAGTTCGTGACCGCGATGAAGGGCTGCATCAAGAGCCTGCCGGGGCGGACGCTGGTGATCGCGTCGGCGGACCTTTCGCACGCGGGCCAGGCGTTCGGCGACCAGCAGAACCTCGCGGGCGATGCGCCCGAGGCGGACGCCGCGCGGAAGAAGGTCTTCCAGCACGACATGCAGATGCTCGAGCTGGTGCGGCAGAACAAGCCGGGCGAGCTGGTCGCGGCGATGGCGTGGCAGCAGAACCCGACGCGCTGGTGCTCGACGGGGAACATCGTCGCGGCGCTGCTGCTGACCGAGCCGACGAAGATCGAGATGCTCAACTACGCCGCGAGCATCGACCCGCAGGGCACCGCGATGGTGTCGAGCGCGTCGGCGGCGATGTGGTGATCGACGCAGGGTTGTCATGGCCACGCGCTGCATCGATTTCCTCGGCGGTCTCTACCAGCTCCTGCGGCTGGGGGTGATCACGCGGTTCCGGTTCAACGGGCCGTACTGGGAGTGGCGCAACCACACCGCGTTCGGGCGCGGCACGCCGGGGTCGAGGCGCGAGCTGATCGCGGCCGTGATCGAGTACGGCGTGTGGATGCACCGGATGCGGACGGGGCGGTAGCGTCAGCTCCAGCGGGCGAGACGCTCGACGACCAGCTTCACCGGCAGGCCCATGATCGTTCCGGCGTCGCCAGTGAACGTGATGGGCCAGCCCGCGGCGATGCGCTCGGCGAGGTTGTACGCGCCGGCCTTGCCCCGCCACATGCCCGAGGCGAGGTAGTCGGCGACGGAACGCTCGTCGAGCCGGCCGACGTTGACCGTCGCGCGGTCGATAAAGATCTCGCGCCTGCCGGTCTTGGGGCAGAGCATCGCGACGCCGGTGAGCACGTCATGCTCGGCGTCGGCGAGGCGCTCGATGATGCGGCGCGCGTCGGCCTCGTCGCGCGGCTGGCCGATGATCTCGTCGCGGTGCGCGACGACGGTGTCGGCGCCGAGGATCACGCCGACCGCGCGGTCGGTGTTCGAGGAGACGTGCAGACGCTGGCGCTGCGCGGCCGCGGCCTTGAGGTACGCCATCGCGGCGACCCACTGCTCGGCGGAGCGAGCGCCGGGGTCGAGGTCCGCGTCGTTGAGCAGCGGCTGCGCGACGACGAAATCGACGCCGGCTTCCTTCAGCAGTTCGACTCGGCGCGGGGAGCGGCTGGCGAGCAGCACGAGCGGGCGCGCGGGCGTGCGCTCGTGGCGGCCGAAGCGATCGCCGCGGAGCGTGGTCGGGATGGTCGCGGGGTCGTCGTTCACGTGTGCGGAGATGGATTGGTCGAGCAGGATCATCGCGTGGCCTTGTTCGGATTCAACCGCCATGGATTGCGGAGGTGGCGGCATGTGGATAAACCGTGTGTACGATCGCGACGGGTCGTTGTGAAGGAGGTCAGCGTGCGGGCACACCTGGTGCAGTCGGACATCGTGTGGGAGGACCGCAGAGCCAACTACGAGCGCACCGCCGCGCTGGTGCGGTCAGCGAGAGTTGATCGCGGCGATCTTGTCGTGCTGCCGGAGATGTTCGATACCGGGTTCTCATTCAACCTCTCCAAGACCAACGACACCGACGGCGAGACTTTGCGTTTCTTATGTAGGATTTCAAAGGAACTTGGCGCATTTGTGCAAGGCGCCCGGACAGTGATCGGCGGTGACGGCCGCGGCCGCAACCGGGCGACCGTTGCCGGGCCGGACGGCTCGGTGCTCGTCGAGTACGACAAGGTCCACCCGTTCTCCTATGGCCGCGAGAGCGAGTTCTTCTCCGGCGGAGACCAAGTGGTCACGTATGCATGGACGCGCGCGGGCGGCGGGCCCGTCGCGGGGAAGCCCGTGTCCGGCGGCCCCGATAATGGGGAGGACGCGACAACAGTGTGCCCGGCGATCTGTTATGACCTTCGGTTCCCGGAGTTGTTCCGGCGCGGCCTGCTCGCGGGGGCGGAGGTGTTCGCGGTCGGCGCGAACTGGCCCGTGGCGCGGGCGATGCACCGGCGCACGCTGACCATCGCCCGGGCGATCGAGAATCAGGCGTACGTGCTGGGCGTCAATCGCGCGGGGGCGGACCCGCACCTTGATTATCGGGGCGGTTCGCTGGCGGTCGGGCCCACGGGGGAGGTGATCGGCGAGCTGGGCGAGAAAGAGGGGGTGTTGAGCGTAGAGATCGACCTTGCCGCGCTGCGGGCGTGGCGCGCGAAGTTCCCGGCGTGGAAGGACCACCGCCTGATCGGGGGCGGGGCCGGCGCGACCGCGTGACCGCCCCAGCCGGTACGGACGGCATCGGCGCGGACGGAGCTGGGAACGGGCGGTGACGCGGGGATCGCCGCGGGCCGATACCGGACTGTGCCGCGACTTTGCCGGATGCCCGGCGGACTCGCGGCCCAGATCGGGGCCGAAGCGATGGGCGAAACAGCGAACTCGAATCGTCGGCGTGCGGGCCGGTTGGTGTGCGACGGCTTGCAGTGCCAGTATGGCCTGATCGGTGACCTTTCGGGCACTGGCATGAAGATGCTGAGCAAGAAGCTGCCGCCGATGGATGTCGGCGAGGTGGCGGCGATCCGGTTCACGGGTCTTGGCGAGGGCGTCTCGCTGCCGGCGCAGCTCGTTCGGCTGATCAAGCGCAAGGACGGATGGTTTGAGTCGGGGTTCAAGTTCTGGAACCTCGACGCGAACCAGTCGCGTGCGCTGTCGAACCTCGCGCGTGTCGCCGCGGATAGGCGGACGCTGCGGATCGCATGCTGAGCCGATGAGCATCGCGTAGAGCTCGGGCTCGGGTGGCGCGGCGGAGATGATAAGCGGTACGGGCGCGGTGCGTGCGGACATGGGTGGTCCTCCTACCCA
>JAEYNG010000042.1 GCA_023412695.1 Planctomycetota bacterium
GTACACCGCGCTGCTCGGGACCGTAACACTGGGCGTGCTTGGGGAAACCAAGTGCGGGGGGGGGGATTGGGACCCCGGTCATCGTGGCCTAGGGGTCGGGAGTTCGCGCCCTGCCTCTTGTCGGCAGCCGCGGTATAAGTAGACTGCGCTCCCCGTGCGGAACCTCTTCGACCAGTACAGCCAGCAGGAGAACCGGCTCACGCATGCCTTGGCCGTATGCCTGGACGAGGACCGCCGACTGCTCGGGCTGTTCCTGCGGCTCCTGGACGCCGCGCCCCCGGTCGCGCCAGCCAGTCTCCACGTTGTCGAGCAGGGGCTCCCCGGCGAGCTGACCGTGTCCGAGGAGGAGTCAGAACGCCGCGGCCTGCCCGACATCGTGATCCACGATGGCGACGCCTGGTGCGTGCTGGTCGAGAGCAAGGTGCAGTCGGGATTGACGACCGACCAGTTGAATCGTCACGAACGCACCATGCGGAAGCGCGGATTTGACCGGGTGACGGTCGTCGCACTGACGAAGGCCGGTGTGAAGGTTCCGGATGGTGCGGTCGGGCTGACATGGTGCGGGCTGTACGAATGGCTCGGCGGGGTCGGGGCGGGCGAGTGGCCATCGCGGCTGAGGGGCTACCTTCGGGCCGCGGAGGTCCGGCTGGCGCGGGAGGGGTATCTCTCGGAGGGCACATTGACACAGTTTGACGGGTTTAAGTTCGCGCCTGACGAGCCCTACACCTACGGCGAGGCCAAGCGGCTGCTGAACCTCGCGCTGGGCGAGCTTCGGAAGGACAAGTCGCTGATCGAGTTGGGTATCGACCCTAACGCGCCGGGCCGGCCAGCGATCACCGGACGCGATGCGCACGTGGGCTGGGACTTCCTCCAGCTCAAAGACCGCCCGAAGGGTGGAGACTTCACGATCTACCCGCATCTGACGCTGGGCGTGCACACGGATCGGCTCAGTGTCGCGGTAACGATCCCGCACCGGGTAGATCGCCAGGTGCTGGCGCGAATCGCTGCGCTCGACGCCGCGGGCCTGACGCAGATGCACGCGGCGATCCTGAGGCGGAGCCGGAGCCTCCTCCGGGCGGGGGCACGCATCGAGGCGTCCGCCGCCCAGCGACACTACAAGAGCCAGCGTTCGATGCCAGTGGAAGACGCGATCCTGCGGTTCAAGCTTGAGACCTCGCTGAGCGAACGCTCGGGGCCGGTCAAGGCGCAGCCGCAGTGGGCCGCGCTGTTCCTGCAGCTTTTCAAAGACAAGCGCTCCAACATCCAGTTCCAGTACGTGGCCAACATGCCGTGGGGGACGCCCGGCCTGAACACCCGCGAGTCGCTGGAGATGATCGCTGGGGCGTGGGTGGCGATGGAACCGCTGCTGAATGTACTTCGAGGGTCGAAGCCATAACCGCTACCGGGGGTTGCCAGGAAGGTAGCGGCACGCGATCAATCCAGATTCCGGGTCCCGCGGCATTCCGGATAGCGTGAACATCCCAGGAACGGGCCGCCCGCGTTCGGACCTCTCTTCGCGACGCGGAGGACCATCGCCGCACCGCACGCGGGGCACGTGATCTCGGAAGCACTCGGCGTCGCCGCGGCCGGTGGCGATGCCCCCACAGAAGGCTCCGCTCCGGCTCGCGCTATACGGCCGGACTTCTGAACCTCACCGATCATCGCGACTAGCTCCCGTCCGTCGATGAGACGAATCGGGTTCTTCGAGGCGAACTCCGCCGCGTCGGACGTGAACGTGCCGGACGTGATAACGACGCCCGACTGCGCGCGCTCGCTGCTCACGACCCCGAGCAGTTCGCGGACGATCTTGACCCCCACCTGCTGGGCCTTCCAGTGCTTGCACTGCACAAGCGTCACCGCGCCCGCCTTGATCAGACGATGGTCAACACCGCCATCGGGGCCGCTTGATCCGGTGTGCTCAGCGGTGAACCCCTGCCGCCGGAATGCCTCAGAAAGCAACGCCTCGAACTCGCGCCAACCAAGCTCCCGGATGCTCGCCGCGCCGGTCTGCCTGTCAAGCCGCAGGCCGCGCACACGCTTCTTGATCTCCGCCCCAATCCACATCAGAAGAACTCCCGCGCTCACCCACGGCGCGGCCCCGGCAGCAACTGTTGCAAAGACCGTGAATGCCCCGCCTGTGGTGCTGCCGGGCTCCGCCGAACGGCCGATCGCCGCGGGAACGACCCAATGCAAGAGTACGAACACAAACATCGCCAGCACCGGCCCCGCCCACACCGGAAGCACCAGCAGCATGTCGAAGAGATCTTCAGCCATCGAGCTTTCTTTGCGGCGCGACCGTGGCAATGCCAGTTCCCTCCTGAGGCTTTGCGATCTCACTCCGTAATCCCACTACGCAGGGGCTCTCGTCGAGGCGCCCGCATCATTATCGTCGTTCTCAAAGTTCAGCAGCTTGGCCTGTCCGTCCTCATCAGGCATCGCGATCTGCCAGTTCCCCGGCGAGATCTCGACGGGCGTTCCGCCCATGATCTGAGCAACCATCTCTGCCGAGCGGCGGTCCATTCCAGCTCTCCTGCTACAGCTTGCCCGTGGCGATCCCCGCCGTCGGGCTCCATCGCCGCCTTACCGCTTGCGCGGCTCATACACGAACACGTCGATCAGCGCGACTCTCGCGTCCCATAGTTCCCTCGAGCCAACCTTCGCGGGCGGCGAGTCTTGGAACCATGGCGTACTCCACAGTCTCTTCAGCACTTCTGAATAGCCCTCCCAAGTGGTCAACCTGCTCTTGCGCATACCAATCAGATTCGCGATTCCCGTTACTGAAGCAGTGTTGAGGGAGAAGAACCTGTCCGGGCGGTAGACCGTCAGCAGCCGCGTCGCACTCCCCATGCTCAGACCGTCCCAATGTGTGATGGCCTCAACAACCGCCTTTCCCGCCGCAAGCACAGCTAGATCCGATCTTGCCTTCCGTAGACGCGGCAGCAGACGCTGGAGATCTTTCCGCAGGCGGTCGTTCTTGTTGAAGTGCTCGATGCCTCGACCAGTGCCCTGAAGTGTGCCCAACCACCCGCAAGACACCTCCTCCGGCGTTGGGTTCCTGCCCATGAGCCGGGCAAGGTCAGCGGACCCGGGCTCCGGAAACGGCCCGCGTGTGATCTGGCGCATCGTCCTGAGCGTCGCTCGATAGCTGGACGGTCCCTCGCCGAGGGCGTCATCGCCCTTGAGCACCTCCTTGGCCGCGAACTCAAGCCGCCGTTCGTACTCCCCCCAGTCGGCACCTAAAAGGTCCGCGAGCGTCAGATCCGCGTCGTTGCGTGGCCGATGATGCCCAGCCATGTCCTCTGTCTTTGCCAATCGTGCCAATGGCCCGGTTCGCGGCTGGCGATACGACGCTTCAAAGCAGTCCAACCACTCCCGGGTCGCGCGGGTGCCGCGGTCCCGCCACTCGTCCCAAGCACCGACCCACGTCTTCGCCTCAGCATCCGAGAGCCGCTGCATCACCGCGGCCTCGCGATTGGAATGAAATGCCGCCTTTGTGAGATTTGGACTCCCGATGATCGCCCGCCACCCTCCGCGGGTTCGAAACAGATACACCTTGGGGTGGAACAGCTCGCCATCGTCGTCGGGGGCGATCCAAAGTGCTCCAAGCCGCGCAAGCCTCCGCAGCGCCTCGGGGCGGGTCATTCCAAAGGAAGTTCCAATCACCGACTGGACATCCACCTTGCACCGCGACAGTTCATCAATCGCCCACCCCGAACGCGCCCACGCCGCGGCGAGCCGAACCTCGCTTGCCTCCGCCAGAAGCTCTCTGAACGTCGATCGCAGGTCGGCCGGTTCGACGAGCAGCCGCGAATCCGTCATGATGCTCTCCGTATCCCCGCCCCATCCCTCTCCAGCAAACCGCGCCGAATCCCGGCGTTGATCGCCGCGCCCGCTCGCCCGCGAGACTCACGATACCTCAAGTCCGGGCAATAACTGCGCCTCGCCGAAACCCACCATCCTTCTCAAAGAACACCGAGTAAGGCTCCTTCGCGATCGCCTCTTGACTGGTAAGCGTCTCCGACCTCATCTGGTTGCCGAACAGCACTCGCACGTCAACTCCCTCCGGCGCGGGCCGTTTCTCGTCGTGCGTGAAGGTGTACCAATCGAACCGAATGTGCCGCACCCCATCGGGCGTCGCCACGACGCACTTGCTTCCCCGCTCCAGTTTCCCAAGCTTGGCCGACTGGCCGCGGTCAAGATCGAAGAATGCCACGGCATCGCCATCGGCCGGATAGAAGCGGGCGTGTGGACGAGCGTCGCAGTTGTTCAGGAACACAGGCATACAGGCACCTCCAGGTGGATCACACCCTCCGTATCCCCGCCCCATTCCTCTCCAGCAACCCCCGCCGAATCCCGGCGTTGAACGCCGCCCGAATCGCCGCGCGTGCCCGTGCCGCGGCACCTTTGCGCGGAAAGGGCTGTTACGCGCTTTGCCGTCTTTCCTCTCGTGTCTCACCCATTAGAGCATACGACCTTTGTGGATCATTTGTTTAGCTTTTTGATCCACAAATCATGTAGCCGTCAACCCGTGACCTTCAAAAAACGGACGGGCCTTCAGCGATCTGAAGGAGTTCGGGGAACCCCAGAATTGCGGGTCGGCGACCGCTGCCCGGCCGAAGCTCGCGCAGGAGCTTCTTCTCCTTCGCCAGCCGGACAATCCGATTCGCGGTCGGTTTGGGAATGCCCGAGGACTTGACAAAGTCGGTGGTCCGAAAAATCGGCCTGCTGAAGAACCAATCGAGCGCCTTGATGGCGTGGTGCGAATGCGTGAGCTCTGCGATCCACTCCTTCCGCTTCTTGTACAGCGACAGGATGGCCTTCGCCTTTGCATCGTTCGCTTCGCCC
>JAEYNG010000251.1 GCA_023412695.1 Planctomycetota bacterium
AGCATCCACTTGCTCAGCTCCGGCCGGTAGGGGCCGCTGACCTTCGCGGCGTAGGTGAGGTATTGCGTGATCGCGCTCAGCTCGTACGCGAGGTCCTCGTTCAGCAGGTCGAGAAGCTTGCCGGTCGCTTTGCTCTTTGCCACGGTGGTGCTCCTGTGGGCCCGGTCGGGCCTGCAAGAGGCTAAGCGGGACGGGCGGACAAGTCGCCGAGGGGCGGGACGGTCACCGGGCGCTCGCCGTCGAGCGTCGCGGCGAATCCCCAGCCACCGCCGCCGTCGTTGGTCTTGATGAGCAGCAGGTTGTCGCCGGCGCGGAGGCGGACGGGGACGGTGGAGGTGAGCGCGGCCTGCGAGGCGTGGTCGTTAAGGGTGAAGACCTTCTCGCCGTTGAGCCAGGCCTCGATGCGGTCGCCCCCGTCGAGGTGGAGGCGTGAGGACTGCGCGGCGTCGGAGCGGATGACGGTGGCGGCGTACGCGAGGCCCCGGGCGGTGTGCAGCGTGCGGCGCAGATCGACGGGCCAGCGGTCGCCACGGTGTGCTGGCGTCCAGGTCGAAAGGGCCGCAGGGTCGAGGGGATGGAGTTCAGGGGCGAAGCGCTGGTCCTCGATCGAAGCGCGCCAGTCCCACGGATGGGGACCGTTGACAACGAAGCTGGCGATCGGCGTCGTGCGGCTTTCAATCTCCGCGGTGAGATTGCGCTGTTCGCCGCCGATTGTGAACGCTGCGTGCGCGGTGCGTGTTGCTCGCAGGCCAATAGGCGGTTCGGGCAGCTGATCGGCCTCGAGCGGCAGGAGCGCGTGGCCGGCGCGGAGCTTGACGGTGTGGCTGGCAGTACCGACCGTCTCTGGGCCGAGCGTGTCGCGGAGCTCGATTGTCGCGGCGGCATTGTCGATGACGCCGAATGGGTCGCACAGGCGGATGGCGGTGTGCCTGCCGACTCCGGCGTGGGCATCGGTCTCGGGCCAGAGGCCGATCGCATGCGCGGCGGCGAGACGTACGGCGATGGCGGCCGGGTCGGTGCAGCTTTCCAGCGTGGCGAGGCGATGCCGACGCTGCGCAGCGTCGTGCGTGCGCTGGCGGTCGGCGGGCCAGGGCGCAACGTCGGCCTCAACCAGGAGCGCGGATTCGACGGGTGAGGCGTCGATGTCGATGCAGGCGAGGCCATCGCGGTGTGCCGGCGCATGTGCGCGGCCGTTGACCGAAACGTTTGCGACGTCTGCAGCGCCGATGCACACGCTGACGCGGCGGGAGGCGATCGCGCCGGCGAAGGTTCCTTGCGCGGGGCCGATGCGGAGTTCGAGGCGACCGTTCTCGAGCCAGCGCGCGGTCACCGGCGTCCGGCGGCGTTCGCCGCGGCGGTAGGCGACGCTGTCGCCGTCGTCTTCGTACAGCTCGCGGGTGTGTTCGGTGCCGGGCTCGCCGGGATAGAGCCGCACAACGAAGTGGCCGATGGGCGCGGCGGCGGGGCGATGCGAGAACGGGCGGGTGAGGACTGGCACACCCGCGGGTGCAAACAGCGGGACCTCGTCGATCGCCGCGGCGATGCAGGCGTCGCTGTCGCCTTCGAAGCGTTCGTGCGTGAACCAGTTGTGCCACGCGTGCCCGGGCGGGAACCAGACGGGCACAGTCGCGACATGCCGCGGGCCGAAGCCGGGGGAGACGACGGGCGCGGCGAGGAGATCGCCGCCGAGCAGGTATTGCCCGTGGGTGCGGTATGCACGCTCCTGCCCCGGGTTCGCGAGGTACATCGGCCGCAGCAGCGGGAGGGACTGCTCCTCGCATTCGTGGGCGGCGGCGTCGATCGTGGGCATCAAGGTCGCGCGGAGTTCAAAGGCGCGTCGCATCGCGGCGGCGAAGGGCTCGGCGTAGGTCCACGGGCGGCGGTCGAGGGATTCCGTTCGGGCGGAGTGGAGCCGCAGCGCGGCGGAGAGCGCGCCGAACCAGCACCAGCGCGCGGTGCATTCTTCGAGACGAGGGCCGAAATGCCCGCCGATGTCGTGCGACCAGAAGAAGCACCCGGCGTTGCCAGCGGCGACTGTGAAGGGCACCTGGAACGCGAGCATCGCCCAGCCGGTGTGGGCGTCGCCGGAGAAGTGCAGCGGGTGGCGGTGGTCGCCGGTGTGCATGCCGCCCCAGCGCGAGAGCAATGCGCCGCGCCTGCCGCCGCGGGCGGCGTGCTGAAAGAACAGCTCGTTGAGCCACGCGAGGTTGGTAAGGCCGGGGACGGAGGGCACGTAGCGGTCCTGCTGCCAATCGACCCACCAGAGATCGACGCCCTGGCACGCGGCCGGGGCGTCCCAGTGGCCGCGGACCTCTTCGCGCCGCTCGCGGGCGCACTCTTCGAGGGGCGCGAGGACCTCGTCGAAGAGCGCACGCATGTAGGCGAGGTTGCCGGCATCGAAGCGCAGACGCTCGCCCGTCGCGGGGTCCGCGCCCTGGGCCCGCATGAACGCGGCGTAGCGGTCCTCGCCGGGGGCGACGCCGTCGGCCGGGTGGAGGTTGAGCGCGACTTGAAGGCCCTCAGCATGGAGCCAGTTGAGCAGGCCCTCGGCGTCAGGGAGCAAGTCGCGGTTCCACGACCAGCCGGTCCAGCCGTCGCGCGTGGAGGCGGAGTGCCAGTCCATGTCCATCACCATGACGTCGAGCGGGATGCCGTGGCGGCAATAGTCGGCGACGATGGCGCGGAACTCGGCGGACGTGTGCGGCCAGTAGCGGGAATACCACGAGCCCAGCATCGCCCGGCGCGGCGCGGGGACCCGGCCTGCGACGTGCGCGAACGCTCGTAACGCCGCGGCGTAGTCGGTTCCGTAGCCGAAGAGGTACCAGTCGATGTTGGAGTTCGGCACGCCGCGCCAGGAACGCGCGGCGACCCAGTCGTCCACCAGCAGGTGGCCGTGCGAGTCGTCGAGCACGTGCCAGCCGTCGCGGGCGAGCAAGCCCTCGCCGATGGGCACCGGGCCGCGGACACCGTCGAGCGTTTCGACGGTGCCGCCGAGGTTCTGGCAGTTGCGGTCGCCGGCGTGCCAGAACGCCACGCGTCGGCCGGACTCTGCGCCGAGCTTGATCACCGCGTGCAGGTTGCCGGTGTGGAAGGGCCGGCCGTCCGGGCGGAATCGAAGGTGGATCCGCGGCGTGCGAATCTCGACCGGCGGTGCGCCGACGCTGGAATCGACAACGGTCATGCGGCGCGGGCGGGGCCGTCGGGGCGAGAGCAGCGAGGGCTCATCGACGAAGCGGGGCGGGTCGGTGACGGACCATTCGATCCGGATGCATACATCGGAGAGGACGGAAAAGCGAGCCGCGGGCATGGCGAGACGGTACGCGGGCCGGGGCCGGACACGCCGCAAGGTCTGCCCAGTTTGTCAATGAGCGGCGGCGTGCGGTCAATTGCGGGACGTTCGAGGTCGGAGAACTTCGATGTTGCGCCCTCCTACCCTTGCCCGCCCGGAGATTCCGCGGCACATTTGCAGCTTCGACGTCGTTCTCGCTCCACCGACCCTCCACGGAGAGGCACGCCCAATGCGCACACGTTCGGCCATCGCGGCGATTCTGGCGGCGTGCGGGGCGGCGGCAACGGTAGTTGCGCAGGACAGCGTACCGGTGATCCCGGGGGGGAACGACGCGCTCTCGGCGTATGACTCGGCGTCGCAGCGCGTGCGATATGTGGTGGACGGGGCGACGGTTCAGACCTCGTGGGGCAACAGCCTGGTGGTTGCGCCGGTGTTGAAGGCGTCGCGCGACGCGGACCCGATGTACCGCACGCTCATCCTTGGTTCGATCGCCGCGAGCCCGGTGTACCTGCCGGGTGTCGGGTTTGCGAGCCGCAGCTACACATTGTGGACCGCGCCGGGGGGCGGCGTGCACCCGACTGCGAACAACGGCGGGACGCCGGTGGCGCGCACGGGCTTTGACGTGCAACTCGGCATCGCGGCGTCGGAGTTCGCGCTGAACCCGAGCAATGTCGTCGCGGCGACGATCGGGCTCGATCTGCAGGAGCCGACGCGGCTGTACGTCGAGCGGGTCGTGGCGATCTCCAGCCGGCCGGGAGCGGCGATGGCCGACACGTGCACCGTGTCGCTGGGTGCGGTGGATGCCGCGGGGAACGTAGCGGTGCGGGCGGACAGCTTCAACACGGACCTCGCGACCTCGACGCGGGTCCTTGGCGAGAACGTGCTGCGTGTGAACGCGGCGGGGCGGACGGGCAACGTGAACAGCCTCGCGGCGTTTGGCGGGATGAACTTTGCCTCGGATGCGGGCGCAACGGCGTATGTCATTTCCAACGAGGCGGTTCCGACGAATACGCCGACGATCGTGGGTCAGCCGGGCTCAGCACCGTTCGTGCTCACGCTCGACTTTGCGCAGCGGTTCCGCGCCGGATCGACCGTTGCAAGTCTTGTCTCGGTGACTGATCACCTCGCGGCGGGGGTTTCGGGACATCGCGGGAACCCGGTGTTCTCGCCGTTTGCGGGCGGGCCCGGAAGTCTCGGCGCGGTCGCGTCGCTGGCGCGGCCGCAGGTCCCCGCGGCGAAGACCAACGCGGTGAACGTGTTCGACGTTGCGCCGGGCGTTCCGCCGACCAGCCCCCCCACTGTCGTCGCGGC
>JAEYNG010000220.1 GCA_023412695.1 Planctomycetota bacterium
GTTCAAGCAGGTGCCCACCAGCATCTGGCAGAACCTGCTCATCTCGCTCCTGCCGTTCATCATCATCATCGCCCTGATCTGGCTGTTCATCTCCCGCATGCTGCGTTCCGCGGCGGGCGGCGGCCCGGGAGGCATGCTCGGCAACTTCGGCAAGTCCAAGCACCGGATGTTCACCAAGGAGAACACCGGCGTCACCTTCGCCGACGTCGCCGGCATCGACGAGGCCAAGGACGAAGTCACCGAGATCATCGAGTTCCTCAAGAACCCCAAGAGGTTCATGAAGCTCGGCGGACGCATCCCCCGCGGCGTGCTGCTCATCGGCGAGCCCGGTTGCGGCAAGACGCTCCTCGCCAAGGCCATCGCCGGCGAGGCGGACGTGCCGTTCTTCTCGATCTCCGGCTCCGACTTCGTGGAGATGTTCGTCGGCGTAGGCGCTAGCCGCGTCCGCGACCTCTTTAAGCAGGCCAAGGAGTCCGCGCCCTGCATCATCTTCCTCGACGAGATCGACGCCGTCGGCCGTCGCCGCGGCGGGGGCTTCACCACCGGGGGCCACGACGAGCGTGAGCAGACGCTCAATGCGATCCTCGTCGAGATGGACGGCTTCGCCTCCTCCGATGGCGTCATTGTCATCGCCGCGACCAACCGCGCCGACGTGCTCGACCCCGCGCTCACCCGTCCTGGCCGGTTCGACCGCCAGATCGTGGTGCCGCGCCCCGACGTCGTCGGCCGTGTCGAGATCCTGAAGGTCCACGCTAAGAAGGTGAAGCTCGGAACCGATGTCGACCTCGAGCGCATCGCCCGGGCGACGCCGATGTTCAGCGGCGCGGACCTCGCCGCGCTCATCAACGAGGCCGCGATCGCCGCGACCCTCCACAACAAGGACTTTGTCGAGCAGGAGGACCTCGAAGAGGCCCGCGACAAGGTGAAGTTCGGCCGCGCCCGCAAGTCGGCCCGGCGCGAGAAGGACGACAACAAGCTCACCGCCTACCACGAAGCGGGCCACGCCATCCTGCAGGCCATCCTGCCCGACGCTGACCCGCTCCACAAGGTGACGATCATCCCCCGTGGGAACGCCGGCGGTGCGACCTTCAGCCTGCCCGAGAAAGACCGCATGGGCTACGGCGCCAAGTGGCTGAAGGCCACGATGCGTGTGCTCTGCGGCGGACGCATCGCCGAAGAGAAGGCGATCGGGGACGTCTCGACCGGCGCATCCATGGACATCGCGCAGGTCACCAACCTTGCCCGGATGATGGTGCTCGAGTGGGGCATGAGCCCGCGGCTCGGCTTTGTCCGCTACGCCCCCTCCGACACGCGCGAGATGTTCGTGCCGGAGAAGGATTACTCCGACCAGACCGCTCGGATCATCGACGAGGAGATCCGCCGCCTTGTAGACGAGGCGTACCAGGAGGCTCAGCGTCTCATCGAGGCGAACTGGGAGAAGGTCGTCGCCGTCGCCGAGGCGCTGCTGAAGTTCGAGACCCTCTCCTCTGACGAGGTGCGCAAGCTCCTCCGCGGCGAGGGCATCGGCAAGCCGACCGTCAGCGACCTGCTCGCCGCCGAGGCTCGGCGCGAGGCCCAGGCCGCGCAGGCGGCGCGGCAGTCCCCCGAGCCGCCGCCGGAGCTCCCGCCGAACATCATGCCGCAACCGGCCTGATGCTTGTCGGACATCATGAAAGCACAAAGGGCTCGGGAGCAATCCCGAGCCCTTTTCATTTCACAACACGGAAACGAGACTTAGTCCTGCCACGCCTTCACGACGACGCCGTCCTTGATCTGGACGTACGTTGCGCCCTCGGTCTCCTTGCGGCTCGAACCGCCGAAGACCAGGAACACCGCGCTGTTGCTCGACTTCGACCGCCTGAACGACCACTTCCAGAGCGAGCTGCCGTCATCAAGGCACGTCTTGCTCGTCGGCTCGCCGAGGGCGCCGGCGACCCAGCTCTCCGTGGTACGGCCGGGCTGGATCTGCTCGAACGTGGACGGGCCGACATACTGCCCGGACATCGTCTCCCGAGACGACCCGCTCACGAGGCACCCGCCGAGCCCGAGGCTCGTGGCGAGGAGAACACCGGCGGTCGCAACACGTGTCAATCGATTCATCGATCTGCCTCCAACGGTGCCGCCGGACGCGCCCCGCCCTTCGCCCGGCACACACTCTACCGGGAAGGTTGGGAAGAGGCCGCGGCGGATTGCAGGAGATGACGGATCCGAACGGCCCGGAACGCCTCGTCGGTCATGATCGACGGGGGCGGCCGGCTCGCATCTGGTTGGGTCGCAAAGACTTGCGAGTTGTCGCCGATCCTCGTGCTCGCCGCGGTAACACGCTCCGGCCTCGCCGTCGTATCGGGGCCGCCGCCGGGGACGGCCACCGCGCTCGGGCTGCTCCGTGACGCGATCGGAGCGGCTGTTGGAAGCGACCCGATGTAGAACACGGTTCCCGGCGGGACCAGCACGAGCTGCCCCCGCCGCGTGTTCACATATTCAGACCGCGGGAAGACCGCGGCGAGACCGCCGCTGATCC
>JAEYNG010000296.1 GCA_023412695.1 Planctomycetota bacterium
TTCCACGGCGGCTCGACCTCGATCCGACCACGATTCAGCTCGTCGCGCAGCTGGCGCGGGAGATCGTGGGAGGCCCCCTCGGCCGGGGTGAGCTCGAGGAGCCCGCCCACATGCATCATGACCTCCCGGCCCTCCGCGACGAGGAATGAGCGGTCGAGCACCGAAAGATGCTTCTGCGCGGCCATCGCACCCATGCCCTCCCCTTAGCTCGCGGCGTGCCGTCCGCGCTCGCGCCAAGCGCTAGGGCGTGTCCCTATATCGGGATCGCTCTTCCCGTGCCCGTGCCCGTGCCCGTGCCCGTGCCCGAAAGCAGGCAACCTGGCGTTCGGCAGGCCGATAGGGCCGCATGCTGCTGGATCACGAACGGCTCGACGCCTATCGGGTCGCGCTGGACTTCCTTGTGTTTGCGAACGGAGTCATCGAGGCGCTGCCGCGTGGGCGGAGCCATCTTGCTGACCAGTTCACCCGAGCTTCGACCTCGATTCTGCTGAACCTTGCCGAAGGGGCAGGCAAGGTCTCGAAGCCGGACAAGCGCCGCTACTACCTCACGGCGCGTGGCTCGGCGACCGAGTCGGCGGCGCTCCTCGACGGCTGCCTGCGCCTCAAGCTCGTCGCAGAAGCGACCCACCGGGAGGGGAAGGAGATGCTCGTGCGCATGGTCTCGATGCTCATCAAGCTCGCCCAGACCTGCGAGGAGTAGCGTCAGATCCGCAGCCAGAGCATTGCGCATCCGATCGCGACAACGGCTGCGTAGTTGCGGAGCGTCTTCTCATACCGCGTGGCGAAGCGACGCGCGTGCTTGAGGAGGTTGAAGGTGCACTCGATCTCGGACCGCGCCTTGTACAGCTCCTTATCGTACGACGTTCGGTTTGAGCGGCTGCGATTCCGCGGGATCACCTGCTCACAGTCCTGCTCCTCGAGCGCGATGCGGAAGTCCCGCGAGTCGTAAGCCTTGTCCGCGAGAAGGCACCGCGACACAGCCCTCCCGACGAGCTCCTTGGCCGGCAGGATGTCATGCCGCTGGCCCTCGGTGATCTTGAACACGAGTGGCAATCCGAGCGCGTCCACCACCAGATGGACCTTGGTCGATAGGCCACCTCGCGATCGCCCTATCCCATGAACCGCAGCCCCCCTTTTCCGCCGGCAGCGTGCTGATGCGCCCGGTTGATCGTGCTGTCGAGGCTGTGCCACTCGTCGTCGCGGTCGGTCTGCAGCGCCTCGAATAAGCGCACCCACTTTCCCGTCTTCGACCAGCGATCAAAACGGTTGAACACGGTCTTCCAAGGCCCGAACTCGGAGGGGAGGTCTCGCCAGGGAACGCCCGTGCGTCGCCACCACAACACCGCCTCGATGAAGTTGCGGTTGTCGTGCGCTGGCCTGCCCGCTCTCCGCTCGGAGACAAGCAGCGCTTCGACCTTCGCCCACTGCCGCTCATCCAGTTGTCGGCGCAGCATCAGGCACATGGAACACATGCGCGGCCACATGGAAAGAGCGTGCAGTGTGCACATCAAGTTCCGCTCCCCACAGAACTGCAGCGTCATCGTCTCCAGCTCCGCCGGGCACGGGCACGGGCACGGGCACGGGCACGGGCGAGACGCCGATCGATATAGGGACACGCCCTAGTACCTCGACACAGTGAAGGTGACTGTGATCAGGCTGCCGCCTGATTTCCATTCGCCGGGGCACGGGCAGGATACGCGCGCCCGAGCTTCGTACGAGCCTTGTCGACCGTGAATTGCCAACGGATGCGCGCCTTCTCGCGATTCCGACGCTGCTGCCAAGCCTTCACCTCCTTCACGAGGAGCGCCTTCGACGGGATCCGCCGGTCGAGGCACTGCGAGACCATGACGCCGATCTCGATCTCGACCATGTTGAGCCAGCTCGCGTGCTTGGGCGTGTAGTGGATCTCGAGCCGCCGCAAGATGCGGCGCGCCTCGGCGGGCTCGAAGCTCTCGTAGAGCGCTGCCGGCGTATGCGTCGAGAGGTTGTCCATCACCACGCGGATTCGCTCGGCCTTCGGGTAGTGGACGTCGACGAGGTCGCGCATGCACTCGGCGAAGTCGAGGCGCGTTCGGCGGTCGGTGACCTTCGCATGTCGCCAAGGCCGGTGCGCATCGACGAACATGAAAATGTTGGCGGTACCGTTGCGCACGTACTCGTAGTCGAACCGTGCGGGACGTCCGGGCTTCGGCGCAACCGGAACACGCGCCTCGCCAATCAGCTGACGGGGCGTTTCGTCGAAGCAGACGACGGGCCGCAGTTCGTCGGGCTTCTCGGCGTAGAGTTCGAGGACGTCCTCCATCCGCGCGACGTACTCGGCGTCGATCTTGGGGATGCACCACATCTTCTTGAGCCACGGTTTCAGCTCGTTCTCCGCGAGTCGCCGTCGGATCGTCTCGGACGACAACGAGCGGTGCGGCGTCAGTCGCACCATCTCACCGGCGAGCAGATCCAGCGTCCAGCGCGCGTGACCGGCAGGCGGCGACGAGCAGGCGGTCGCGATAAGAAGCGCTTCTTCCTTGGAGCTGAGCTTGCGCTCGGCGCCCGGACGAGGTTCCTCACTCAGCGCTGCTTCGAGGCCCTCCTCTACAAACCGCCGCTTCGTCCGGTAGACGGTCGACGTGCCAACGGCGACGTTCGTTGCGATGGCCGCATCCGTCGAGCCGTTGTCCGCGGCGAGCAGGATCTGGGCGCGCTTCAGCCGCCGGAACGCTCCCTTGCCGGCGTGCACGAAGCTCCGGAGCTCGTCGCGTTCCTCTGACGTCAGCGTGACCCGATAGCGTACGTTCATGGTGGTCCCTCGGGACCCCTCGATCATGCCGGGCCGCAGATGTCGATCGTTTCCAGCACAAAGTTCACCGAGCTGCAGGGGCAGTACCTCGCGTTCATCTATTGCTACAGCGTGCTCAACCGACGGCCGCCCGCCGAGACCGACTTCCAAGCGTTCTTCGGCGTGACGCCGCCGACGGTGCATCGCATGGTGGTCGAGCTGGAGCGCCGCGGCCTCATTCGGCGGACGCCGCGGCAATCACGCAGCATCGAATTGTGCGTGGCAGTCGAGGAAATCCCTCGACTGCTGCCTCAATCGATCGTCACCACAGTGTCGAGGTACTAGGTCGCGCTCCGAGAGGACGCCGACGACCTGCTTCCGGTCCATCACGACCAGCACTGAGCGCGTCGTCGAGGGGCGGCGACCGCCGCCGGAATCCCTGCACGAGGGATGG
>JAEYNG010000317.1 GCA_023412695.1 Planctomycetota bacterium
CGTGTACGCGTCGAGCGCGGACCACCCCGATTCCATCGAGAAGCCCCCGCCGCCGAGCACAACAATGTTCCGCCTCGCCATCGAACGCCTCCCGCCGCGCGGCGAATCGCCGCGCAGGCGGGGGCGATGGTACAAAGCCCCCGCGTACACGTCACGGTGTCCGCGGCGACCCGATCCACCGATACACGCGATCGAACACCCGCCGATACGGCTGCGACGCCGCCGTCGGCCCAGCCTCCAGACTGGGCGTCCGCCGATCGTCCAGAACGACATGAATCTCGCCCGGCGCGTTCGCCGGCAACGTCAACTGGCATCCGTTCGCAGGCCCGAGCACCAGCCGCACCTGGACCTGCGGCGTATCGCGGGCAGGAGCCGCGGGCGGTGGCGGTACCGCGCCGCGCTCCTGCCCGGCAAACGGATCGACGAACTCGTGCTCGGCCACCTTCAGCTCCCCGGCCGCGCCGCCCTGGGTCGAAGCTCCTTGCAGGTTCGCGCCCGCGCGCGCAAGCTCCAGGTGCAGCCGCTTCAGGTACCGGCTCAGCCCGTCGAGCACCTCGTCGACCGACGAGTCCATCTGCCCGATCGGGACACCCGGCCGGTACACCGGCTGCCCGCGCCCCAGCAGCAGCCAGTCGGCGCTGATCCCCAGCGCATCGCACAATCGCTTGATGTACGCCAAGCTGGGCCCGCGCCCCTCGCTGTACCGCCGCGACGTCTCCAGCGACACTCCTGTCAGCTCCGCCAGTTCGCGATGGTTGAAGTCCATCGTCACCGCCCGGAGCCGCTGGTGCAGCGCGGGGTCCATCTGCGCGGACGACTCCGCGCCATTGCCATTGACGTCGTGCGCCGCGGGTTGGGAAGGGTGATCGCTCACTGGAACGACGCCTCCAGCTTCATGGCCTTCAGGGTCGTGGTGAACGACAACTTGGTTGTCAGCGGCACCGACGACGGAGCCGCCTCCATCGCCGCCAGGGTCTCGTCAATTGTCGCCATGAACGCCTGCTTCTCATCCGGCGACATCGGCGCAAGCCCGCTCACCAGATAGCACGCCGAAACCTGGGCCATCGCCAAAGGAATGTCAGCAGGAAGGTTGGTGTCGCAGTGCATTCCTTCCAGGAGGCGTCGAAGCATCCAGTTCATCATCTCTTGCCAGACCGTCCCGTCAGACGCCACCGCCGTACCCGGCGTCCCCGCCGCGGCCGTCCCGATGGGTCCCGTAACCTCGTCCGCACCCGCCGCCGGGGCCAGCAGGGCAAAAGAAAGGAATGGAATCCACGCCCGACGCGCGGTACGCTGACGGCAGATCTTGACTGACATGGTCAAACTCCCTGGTGGGGCTGGGCGCAGGAGGACCGCGGCCGCGTGCCCCGCGGCTTCTCACGTCCCTGGTTCCGCCCTCTGACCTGTCAGTCGTGCCCCGCGACCGCCGTGTGAGCCATCGCGGAAAAAAAGTTTCTGGATCGCCCGCTCGCCGGGGATCGCGCATGTTCGAAACTCGATCCAGCTCCTCAACATTCCGGGACCAGCCGCTGTCGGTCCCGCTTTCCCCCGCGATCCCTGTCACCGAGCTCCTCACCCGCATGCGCGCGGGCGACCGCGACGCCGCCGCCGCCTTCCTGGCAAACTACGGCGACCTCATCCGCAGGCGCGTCCGGGGCAAGCTGGGCGCTTCCGTCCGCCGGATGTTCGACTCGATGGACATCCTCTCGACGATCGGCCGCCGCTTCGACCGCTACGTCCGCGACGGCAAGCTCCAGGCCGTGGACGAGCCCCAGCTCTGGTCCCTGCTCTTCCGCATGGCCGAGGCCGCCGTCATCGACAAGGTCCGCATCGTCAAGCGACTCCAGGTCGCCGAGGGCGAGGACGGCGCCATCGCCCGCGAGCTCCTCATCCGCATCGAGGCCGCCGAGCGCTCCGAGTCCGACGGCGCCGACATCATCCTCGAGCGCGCCCTCGCCAGCCTCCGCTCCGACGATGACCGGACCATCCTCACGCTCTGGCTCGCCGACTGGCCCCTCTTCCGCATCGCCGAGGCCATGGGCATCGCCCCCGCCGCCGCACGGCAGCGCTGGCACTCCATCCGTCTGCTGCTGAAAGAGAAACTCCAGGCCGGAGAGCTCTGATGCCCGTCCATACCTCCCGCGACGCCGCCGGCATCGTCGGCTCGCTGTACATCGCGGAGCCCGACCCCCCGATGCGGCGCGTCATCGATGCCGTCGGCGCGTCCTCCGACCACGACCTCGCCGACGTGATCGAAGCCGACGCCCGCATCCGCCTCGAGCGTCATCTCCCCGCCACGCTCAACCGTTACCTCGCCGCGATCCCCAACCTCACCGGACTCCGCATCGCCCTCGACGCCGCGATCGAGTTCGCCATCCGCTCCGCCGTCAGCCAGGGCGCGAGCGAAGGCGACGCCGTCCGCTCCCTCACCGCCGCGCACCCCTCCCTGCGCGAAGCCATCGAAACCGCCTTCGCCCTCTCCGAGGGACTCGCCTCCACCACCACCCTCGCCCGCTCCGCCGGCCGCCCCGAGCCCCTCTCCACCCCCTGCGATTACGGCCCCAAGCTCCCCGACGGCCGCCGGCGATACGACATCCGCCAGCGCCTCGGCGTCGGCGCGCAGGGCGAGGTCTACCTAGCCGCCGACCGTCAGCTCTCAGAGCCCGACCGCCCGGCGTGGGTCGCCATCAAGCGCCTCCGCCCCGTCCTCAACGTTGACGCCGCCACACACGCCGCGGCCGAAGCACGCAAGGCCCGCCGGATCAGCCACCCAAACGTCGTCCGCGTCTTCGACCGCGCCACCGACGACGCCTGCATGGACTACATCGTCTACGAGCACGTAGATGAGGGCGATCTCGGTCAGTGGTTCGCCAAGCGAACCGAGCCTCTCCCGCCCCGCGACGCCGCACGCCTCCTCAACCAGATCGCCCATGGCGTTCACGCCGCGCACCTCGCCGGCGTCGTCCACTGCGACCTCAAGCCCTCCAACGTCCTGCTCACCCGCGACGGAACCCCCAAGGTCGCCGACTTCGGCGTCGCCACCGCTGTCCGCTCCGACAACAGCCGCCTCCCCGAGACCACCCCCGTCGGCAACCTCGCCTTCACCGCCCCCGAGCAGTACCGAGGCGAAGACGGCGCGCAAGCCATTCCCGCCGACGTGTACGCACTCGGCGGCCTCCTCTACTTCCTTCTCACCGGCAAGCAGCCCAACGGCGACACCCCCGGCCAGGTGGCCTCGCGCCATATGCACCCTGGCACGCCGCCCCCCTCGCCCAAGGCCATCCGCGCCGCGGTCGACGACGACCTCGACGCAATCTGCCGCCGCGCACTCGCGCCGCGCCCTGACGATCGCTACGCCTCCGCCCACGCGCTCGCCGAGGACCTCGACGCCTGGCTCGCCGCGCGGCCGATCGAGTGGCGCAGGCCCGGCCGCGCACGCCGCGTCGCTCTCCTCCTCCGCCGCCAGCCCGGCCTCTTCATCGCCGGCGTCCTCCTCTTCATCGCCATCGTCGGCGGTGCGACGACCACCGTTTACATCGCAATGCGTGGACGTCAGCAGATTCTTGAAGAGCGCTTTGACAAAGAGAACAAGCTGCGAGTTCAGCAGGAACGCATGATCGCGGGCCTCCGCAGCAACCTTGCTTCAACGCTTGAAGTTGTTGCCTCGCAGAACCGTGGCGGGCTCACGCTGGATTGGTTCCCACCCCTCACCATCCTCGAGTCGATCGCCGGCCCCCTGCTTTTCGGCGAAAGCCTTCCGGGAGAAGGCGTCGATGTCTGGTCCGGGCGTGTCGTCAAGGTCAACGCCATCTTGGAGCAAGCCGAGAGATCGGGCCATGGCTCCGACTTCGAAGCCCTTCTCTGGCGGGACGCCTTGGCGTTCTGGGCTCTCCGCGGCGGAGATTATGCGACGGCAGAATCGGCGCTTGCGCAGAACGATCCGCACTGGGACAAGCTCCTCGCGCCGAACGACGACTGGCGACTGATGCGCATCGGCATGCGTGCGTGCGCGTCGGTGCAGCGTCTCCGAGATGCACGAGACGGGAGCAACCTCAGCGAAGAGCAGAAGGAGGAAGCTACAGCGTCCGCCGCCACCCTGCGCACCGCCATCAACGCGCTCGACGACAACGGGCACCGCCGGTCAATGCGCATCCTCTTTCTCTCAAACCTCCGCCTCGCCTGCAAGGACCTCCTCAACCTCCCCAAGGAGGCCGCCGAGCTCCGCCGCCGGCTGATCCAGGCCGAGAACGTCGGCTTCGAGAACACCGAGGTCCCCGCGCCCCCCGCCCCCCCGGCCGCGCCCGCCGACGCCGACGCCCCGCCTACACGTTGAACAGGAAGTGGCACACGTCACCGTCCTGCATCGTGTACCCC
>JAEYNG010000424.1 GCA_023412695.1 Planctomycetota bacterium
ACACCATCCCCCTCCTCGAATCGCACAACGCCCGCATCATCCGCACCCCCTGGCTCGGCCACGTCAAGACCAAGCAGCTCGCCCTCGAGTCCTGCACCGGCGATTGGGTCCTCTCTCTCGACTCCGACGAATCCCCCGAGCCCGACCTCGTCGCCTCCATCCGCGAAGCGCTCACGCGCAACGACCCCGCCGTCGCCGGCTACGAGCTCAACCGCAAGGTCTACTACAGCAACACCCCGCTCAACTACGCCTGGCAGCCCGAGTGGCGGCTCCCCCACGTCCGCCGCAACCCCAGCGCATGGCGCGGCTACGACCCGCACGACGTCCTCGCACCCATCGACCCCGCCGCGCGCACCGACCGCCTCCGCGGCACGCTCCGCCACGACTCCATCTCCACCTTCGCCGACTTCCTGATCAAGCAGGCCGCGCACAGCCGCACAATGGCCGCGAGCCTCCACGCCGCGGGTGTTCGCTCCAGCTACACGCGCCTGCTTGTCTCTCCGCCCGGCGCGTTCCTCAAGCAACTCATCTTCAAGCGGGCGTTTCTCGACGGCTGGCCCGGCTGGCTCGCCGCCGCATCCACCGCCGCCTCCGCGCTTATGAAGCACGCAATGCTGATCGAGATGAACCGCACGCCGAAGCAGCCGAAGTAACACTCTCCGTTCGTCCGTCCCGTACCATCCTCCCCCGTGACCGATCCCTCCCAGACTTCTCCCGGCACTCCGCCAACGCCCTCCCAGGTCGGCCTCCCCGCGTCGATCGGCCCCTACCGCGTCGATCGCGAAATCGGCCGCGGCGGGATGGGCCTCGTCTACCTCGCCCGCGACCCGCGCCTCGACCGCCCCGTCGCCATCAAGGTCCTGCCCGACGCCTTCGCCGCCGACCCCGCCCGCCTCGCCCGCTTTGAGCGCGAGGCCCGAACCCTCGCAGCCCTTAACCACCAGAACGTCGCCGCGATCTACGGCCTCGAGGAGTACGACCACCGCCGCGTCCTCGTCCTCGAGTTCGTCCCCGGCAACACCCTCGGCCGCATGCTCGAACGCGGTCCCATGCCCGTTGACGAAGCGCTGCGCATCGGCGCGCAGATCGCCGAGGGGCTCGAGGCCGCGCACGATCGCGGTGTCATCCACCGCGACCTCAAGCCCGACAACGTCAAGGTCACCCCCGAAGGCATCGCCAAGGTCCTTGACTTCGGCCTCGCCACCAACGCGCCCGCCGAGCCCTCCTCCGCCTCCACCACCACCCGCGCACCCGGCCTCACCCAGCAGGGCATGGTCCTCGGCACGCCCGGCTACATGTCCCCCGAGCAGGCCCGCGGCCTGTTCACCGACAAGCGCACCGACATCTGGGCGCTCGGCTGCGTCCTCTTCGAATGCCTCTCCGGCGCGAAGGCCTTCCCCGGCGAGACCGCCACCGACGCGCTCGCCGCCGTGCTCGACCGCGAGCCGGACTACACGCTCCTCCCGCCCGTCACCCCCGGCCGCGTGCGCGAGCTCATCCGCAAGTGCCTCGCCAAGGACGTCCGCAAGCGCCTCCGCGACGCGGGCGATGCACGCATCGACCTCGAAGAAGCGCTCAGCCAGCCCCTCTCCGGCTGGTACCGCACGCCCGGCGACTCCGCCGCGAGTGATGACAACCGCGCCGGCAAGCCGCGCCCGGTCGCGCGGCTCTCCATGCTCCTGCCCGAGGACCGCGAGATCGCCAACCTCGCGCGCTCCGCGCTCGCCGTCTCGCCCGATGGCGCGGCCATCGCCTTCGTCTCCGGCGTTGCGCCCGACACGCAGCTCTTCATCCGCCGCCTCGACGACACCGAGGCCCGGCTCATCCCCGGCACGCGCGGTGCAGAGTCCCCGACCTTCAGCCCCGACGGCACGCGCCTGGCCTTCTTCGCCGACGGCCGCCTCAAGCGCGTCGCCATCTCCGGCGGCGCGCCCGTCCCCATCGCGCCCGCGCCGCGGCCGCAGGGTGTCTGCTGGGCCGCTGACGAGTGCATCTACTTCGTCCCCGACTGGCAGAGGCCGGTCCTCCGCATCCACGCCGGCGGGGGCAGCGGCATCGGCGGCAGTGCAGGGGGCGCAAGCAGTGCCGGCGGCATCGAGACCGTCGCCGAGCCGGACACCGCAAGCGGTGAAATCGCGCTGCTCTGTCCCGAGATGCTCCCCGGTGGCAAGCACCTTCTGTGCTCCGCGTACGGCGGACAGACGCGCGACGGCGGCGCGGCGATCGACGAAGCTCCGATCGTCGCCATCGACCTCCGCACGCGCCAACGCAAGCCCCTCATCCACGCAGGCGCAAACCCGCGCGTCGTCGCCTCGGGCCACCTCCTCTTCACCCGCAGCGGCTCCCTCTTCGCCGCGCCGTTCGATACCGACCGTGTCGAGATCCTCGGCACGCCCGCCGAGGTCGCCCGCGGCCTGCTCGGCAACGCCCTTGGCGCATCCGCCCACGCCGGTTGCTCGCTCGACGGCACGCTCGTCTACGCGCCGGGGCAGATGATCAGCGCCGAGCACGAGGCCCTGCTCGTCTCGCGCCCCGCCGCACCCGATGCGCAGCCCGCATCTCTTCTCAGCCGTCGCGGCCCGTTCGTCGCGCCCGCGCTTGCGCCCGCCGGTCCGCGCCGCCTCGCCATGCAGGTCATGGGCCCGACCAACCAACTCTGGCTCTTCGACCTCGACTCCGGCGCGGCCACCCAGCTCACGTTCAACTCCGACAACGACTGCCCCGTCTGGACGCCCGACGGCACACGCATCGCCTTCCGCTCCAATATGTCCGGCAAGGCCGAGCTCTACTGGATGCCCGCCGACGGTTCCGCTGCGCCCGAACTGATCCCCTCGACGGACGGCGCACCCTCGCCCTCGGCATTTTCTCCCGACGGCTCGCTCCTGCTGTTCACCCGCGTCCGCCCCGCCGGCGGCACCGAGATCTGGTCCGTCCGCCCGGAGCAGCCGCAGTCCGCGCGCCCGGTCGTGCAGATGGCCGCGAGCGCGTGGGGCGGCGTCATCTCCCCCGATGGCCGCTTCCTCGCGTTCGTCAGCGACCAGACCGGCCGCCCGGAAATCTACGTCCAGCCGATGTCCGCCGCGGGCGCGCCCAGCCCGCAGCGCTGGCAGGCGACAAGTGGGGGGACTGACGGTGGCCTCGCGCCGCTGTGGTCCCGCGCAGGCGGGGAACTCTTCTACCGCACACGCGACGCGGTCATCTGCTCGCGCGTCGCCGTCGAGCCGACGTTCCAATTCGGCCGCCCGCGCATCGTCGCACAGGGCGCGTTCCTCGCGCCCACCGCGCTCGCGCCAAACTACGACGCGTTCCCCGACGGACAAGGCATCGTTGTCCTCCGCGCACGCGAGAACGCCCAGCCCCCGCGAGAGCTCAGCGTCGTCATGAACTGGTTCGACGAGCTCCGCAAGCTCGCACCCCACCCGCAGCAGATCAAGATCACCCCGTCCTCGCGCATCGCGCCGTCCCGCCCGAGCTACGACTCGAGCGCCGGCACCATCGCCTGATCGCGATCCTCCTCACGCCGCGACGGTCTGCGTCCGCGCCGCGCCCGCGTTCTTCTCGTGGGTGTTGTGCGCAGCGCCGGTGTATCGGTACACGCGATCGAGCCGCGGCCCCATCCGGCACAACAGCTCGTGCGCGATCGTCCCCCCCGCGTTCGCCAGCGCGGGCAGGTGATTCGGCGCGTGCGGGTCAACGCCCACCAGCTCCACCTCCGCGCCCGCGACGTCCATCCCCGCGCGCCCCGGCTGCAGATAGCCCTCCGGCAGGTCCGTCACATCGACCGTGATCTGGTCCATGCTCACGCGCCCGACGATCGGCGCGTACAGCGTCTCGCCGTGCTTCTCGTCGCGTCCGCTGAGGGCCGTCTCGTGGATCGTCCGCCGGTCCCACCTGCGCCCCGTGAAGCCAACCATCCCCGGCCCGCCGCTCGGCCCGCCGCCCAGCGTCCGCGGATACCCGTCTGCGTATCCCACCGGGATCATCGCGATCCGCGTCGGCCGTCCGTCCGTGCGCTTCGGCGCACGCCACGTCGAGCCGTAACCGACCGGCCACCCCGCCGGGATTTCCTCGATGTGCGCGATCGTGCTCGTCCACCGCACCGCCGGCTCCATCCGCTCGGCCTCGTGGCCGAACTCCATGTCCGCCAGCCCCTTGCCCGCCTTCCCCCACACCGCGCCGCCGACCATCCCGAACAGCGCCTCGCCGATCCGCACCATCGTGCCGTGATATCGGCGCGAGCGGAACGTCCCGCACGAGTTCGACGCGTGGATCTCCAGCTCCGCCAGCCCGCCCGCAGCGCCCCGCGGCCCGACGAGCGCCGGGTTATGCCCGTTCACCGCCGCATTCTTCAGCATCGGGCTCACCCGATCGACCAGCCCGCGGAACATGCCCCACTGCTCGTCGGTCGCGGCGGGGTCGTCGCCGGGCGACGCGAAGTGCGTCATCATCCCCGACAGCCGCACGCGCGACGACGCCAGCACGCGCTCGATGATCTTCGCCGCCGTCTCCGGCCGCTCACCGCCACGAGAGAGCCCCGTATCGATCTGCACGTGCACCGGCACGCTCACGCCCACACGCCCGGCAAGGTCGCTCACCGCGGCGAGCTGATCCAGGTCATGGATCACCAGGTGCAGCCGCCCGCTCGCCGCCGCCCGATACAGCGGGTCTGTGCGATCGACCCCCGCCACCGGCATCAGCACCAGGATCGGCGCCTCCGGGATCGACTCGTACAGCCCGCGGGCCTCGTCGAGGTTGTACACCGCGAACATCTTCGCCCCCGCCACCGCCAGCCGCTTGGCGATCCGTGCCGCGCCCATCCCGTACGCGTCCTGCTTCAGGACCGCGCAGATCCCCGCTCCACCGACCGTGCGGTCCGCGCCGGAGCCGACGATCCGGCTCACCCGCGCAAAGTTCCGCTCGATCGCGCCAAGGTCGATCTCAAGACGGCTCGTTGACACAGTCGCTCCCGACGAACGCCCGGGCCTCCCTCGGGTGTTCTCCTCTCTCTTGTATCGACCTTCGGCATTCCCTAGGATCAGCCGCGGCCGCAATCCGCCGCGCCGGCGGAAGCTCATCCTATCGCCGCGCAACAGTCCCTCAAGCCGCGATCCCTCTCCACGCAATGATGTCCGACACCGATCATCCATCCGATCACGAGCCCCGCCCCGACACCACCGCCGGCGCACCCGGCGATGGAGCGCCCCGCAAGCGGCGTCGACGCCGTCGGGGCCGCGGCAAGGGCGGCGGTGGCGGCGAGGGTGGTGGTGGCGGAGACAGCCACGCCCCTTCGGGCGAGGGCAACGGCGGCGGGGCCGGTCTCACCGCCGGCAACCGTCTGCGGAAGGTGAAGGGAGAGGGCCCGCCCCCGCCCCCCAAAGAAGGCCGCGACGAGATCTTCGAACGATCCAAGCAGTTCTCCGACCTCGGCC
>JAEYNG010000448.1 GCA_023412695.1 Planctomycetota bacterium
CTTCAAGGTCCTCCAGCGCCAACGCCTCGAGCTCGGGCTCGCCGGAGCTGAGCATCTTCTCGGTCGTCACCACCGGGTCGGTGACCACCTCCTGGATCCGCCGGATCCCGTCGTAGTAGAACCGCTCGCTGCGCGTGTCCTTGGTCTGCGCGCCCTCCTCCACGTTCGGGAACGGGCTCTGCGTCCTGATGAGTCGGCCTAGCGCGTCGTAGGTGTAATGCTTCACCAACAGCCCGGGAGACGGGGAATAGTCAAGCTCCCCCGCCACCGGCTCAGGCTCGTTCGGGCCGGGCGTCGGGGGCGGTATCGCCGAGCTCCAGATCACGCGGTTGACCTGGAGCCGGAAGCTGATGCCAGGGCATCCTGACCCCCGCATCAACCTCGCCCTCACGCTCGAACGCGCCGGCCGCGTCGACGATGCGCTGCGCAACTACGCCTCCGCGCTCGAGGTCTACCCCGACCACATCGCCGCGCTCCAGGGCCTCGTCCGCCTGCAGATCAAGCACAACCGCCGCGACGACCACACCACCACCCGCCTCCGCGAGATCGCCCTTCGCGGCGAAACGCCGAGGTGGAGAGAGTGGGCGCAGCGGCAAGAACTCCGGTCTGTCCCAACACCGAGATGAGGCCCTTTCTGTCCTGGGAGCGGGTCGATGGATCTCTACCACGATACCTCGAGTCTGAATGCCCAGGCGATTTTCCGCCTTCGTCGAGATGCCTGATCGCGTGTGCGGCATTGGTTCTGCTCACCAGTTGCTAATCACCTGGGAATCTAGCCGTTGCTTTCGGGCCCGCCAGTCCGGAAGCACCGTGTCCAAAAGTCGGACGAAGTGGATCCCATGGTTTCGGTAGCGCCGGTGGCACAATTCGTGGATGATCACGTAGTCGATGCAGTCAACCGGAACCTGCACCAGTTTCGGATTGAGAAGAATCCGCCCTGCTGCCGTGCAGCTCCCCCAGCGTCGCTGCATCTGCCGAATCTGGACGGGCCCCTCACGGACTGCGTGCCGCCGCGCCACACTCGCACAACGTTCGAGCCGCTCGGCCAGCACAATCTCGGCGCGCTGCCGGAGCCAATTGGTGATGACCTTGCGGGTTGCCTCAGTCGCCCGCACAGACACTTGAAGCACACGTCCGCGCAGGTGAATGGTCTCTGTGTCTCCTAGCGTGATCCGAAGGCGATATTGACGGCCAAGGTAGCGAAGCGATTCACCGCTGACATACCGGCGAGGCAGTTCGCGCGGCCGATAGCGCTCGAAGTAGTCCTGCTGCTTGACGATCCACGGCGACCGGCTTTTTACCAGCTCCGAAATCTTCACCTCGGGATAGGCCTCGGGGACACGAACCTCGACGGCACCGAGGGGGTTCACCACGAGCCTGGCGCGACTCCTCTCTCCGCGGTTAATGGCGTACTCGATTCTGCGCGCGCCATAGGTGACCTCTCCGTGGAGGGCAGCGGTCATAGATTTGCCCTCGCACGGTCCAGAATCTCGTCGATCATGCCGTCAACCTGCTCGAAAGTCAGGCCCAGGGAGCTTTCGGTGTTGGCATCCATGATCGCGTCATCGATTGCCTGACGCATCAGCTTCTTCTGGTCGTCGTTGTCCTTCCAGTTGACAATGGCCAGGCCGCTCACCTCGCGATCGATTCGGTCGGCTACGGACTCCGTCGCCCCGTTCAGGCGACCGCGGAGGTTGCGGAAGAGGACCTCGGCCAGGCGGCGGCCCCGAAGCTGTGCGGGCACATCGTCCGCTGTCGGGCGGAGCACCTGCTGCTCCACCCCTTCCACTGCGACGAGCGCATCCGCGGCGGACAGCCACTCATTCCGCATCTTCTCGATCGTCTCACGGAGCAGGTCGGAGAAACGGCGGTACAACTCCGGGTCCTGAAACTTGACCCGCTCCTCCAGCACGCGGCTGACGTTTGCCGCAATCACTTCGGCCCTCGACGCGTCTGTTCCCGCCGCCTCGAGCGCCGCGGCGCGCTGGTCGCGGTCGTACAGGTCAATGCGTCCCGTCATCTGTTCAACACCTGACGTGATCAGGTGCCGATTCAGCAGGGCCCGAATCTTGGGCTCATACTGCGAGTAGTCGAGAACCTCCGCCGACCGTAGCCGCACTTGCCGCCGCAGCTCAGAGAAGAATCGAAGGTCTTCCTGGTACTGCTTCACAGTGCGGGCAGGCGTCTTCTCGTGGAAGGTCGCCGACGAGAGCGCCACATCGAGCACGCGGGAAAATGCTCCGAACCGATCGTAGAAGTCCGTGCGTCGCTCTTCTGAGCCCGGTCCCGTCAGGTGGTGGGCATATGCCTCGAAATCGCGCGTCTGCCCGAGGGGCTTGAACAGGTCGAGTAGTGCCGACCTTCGCTGTGGAAGCTCCCGCCAGACTTCCTCGACGTCGTGCATCGGGGGAATGTGACCCAACGCGGTGGCATCAGGATCATCGGGATCAACGGCGTACATGGCGAAGGCCTTGTGCAGGTCGGCCACGGGTCGTGCTTGGTGTCGATGTCGATGGCGCGGAGGCCGACCAGCTCGCCCGGCCTGGCCCCGGTGAGCAGCTGCAGGTCGATTAGCGCAGCGACCTGCCTGCTGACAAACGGCCGCACCGCATCAACAAGCTCGATCGCAACCGGGCCCACCGGCTCGTGGTCGACCGCGGCGGTCTTGCCGCGCCGAAGCGCCGGGAGCGTCCGCAGCGCGTGGTACAGCTCCGCCCCGACGAGTTCTCGCGACGCCGCCCACCGGTACATCCGGACAATGTGGCCGATCCGCGTGTTGACGGTCTTGCGGCACCACGGCGGCCGCGGGTACGCCCCGTTGGCGTTGCCCTGGACCATCGCGTCGCGGACCTGCCGGAGCGCGTTGGGGCCGAACGCCGACGCCGGGGTCGAGCCGTGCAGCTCGCGGAGGACGCGGAGCGCGGTGCGGACGCAGATCGCCGCCGAGCGGCTGTACTCGGCCTTGGCGTGCAGCCAGTACTCGCGCACGATCTCGGTCACGGTCGGCCCGCTGTACGCCGCCGCGTTCTTCCCCGCCGCGGGGTCGACGACCGGCGGCAAGCGACGACCGCGGGCCTCCCACTCGGCGATGGTGCGGAAGTACAACTCGCGACTCTCGCGTGAGCCGTGCGGCCCGAGCCAGTAGTCGCGGTGCTTGCCGCTCACGCTATCCGTGAGCGTGACCAGCGCCTGGTCATAGCCTTTGCGGGACCGGTACGAGGGGATCTTGCCCATGCGGGCGCCTCCTGTGCTCCGGAGCGCGGTTTTGCACCGCGCTCCCTTTGCGTTCCAGGCTGCGCCGCCGACCTTGGCGGGTACTCGTAACCAACGAGTTCAGCAAGACTTCGGGAAAGTGGAGCGGAGGAGAGTCGAACTCCCGACCTCATCATTGCGAACGATGCGCTCTACCAACTGAGCTACCGCCCCGGCAGGTTGTCAGCCGCGGAACCATCTCCCGCGGCAGGGCCGAAGTATAGCCCCGCACACCCCGTCAACCAACGCCCACACCACCACCACACCCACCGTCTCCGTCACGCCATCGCCCCACCCGCGATACCCCGGCGCACACGGCTCTCCGGGCCTGCCGCCAGCCCGCCAAGACTGCACTCCCTGCCTCAACCCGCGGCCGGCCATCAACTGATACGATCTCGTCACAGACCACCGACAACCCCGACGGTCCCGATCACGCACGGAGGCGACATGACCAACAACCCCGCCTGGCTTCTCGCGGCCGCGGCACACATCGCACTCGCTCCCGCCCTCGCGTCGGCCCAACCCGCGACCACCAGCCAGCCCGCGACCCCGCAGCCGCTCCCCGTCCGCCCCGGCGTCCCCGGCTCGCCGCGCGAAGAGCTCGGCATCGACCGCGCACCCCCACTCCTCCGCGAGGGCGCGTTCGTCTCTTCCGCCCGCGCCGTTCTCGCC
>JAEYNG010000053.1 GCA_023412695.1 Planctomycetota bacterium
GTCCACGCCCACGAGCTCAAGGGCGACGAGGGCCCGCACATCCTCGGCGGCCGCCGCCCCACGATGACCGCCGAAAAGTTCCGGAAAGACTGCAAGGAGTTCGGCCTCCGCTGCCTCAGCCAGGAGATCGTCCCCTGGACCGGCGCAGGCCTCTGGCTCGACAGCTTCTCCCTCTTCATGCGCGACGAGGCCAACCCCGGCCTCGACCCCGTCGTCGAGTTCCGCCACGATTGGGGCGCCGAGGTCGCCAACGCCGCCCGCATCGCCCGCCTGTACCGCCGGCCGGATGAGATCGGCTGATCGAACCGTGAGGGCGCCGGTTCCCTTGGGGCCGCGCAAGAGTGCATGTCTGCCTGAGCGGAACCCCCGCGGTAACGCGGGGGCGCGCCGGTCGCATGGTGTTCCCATGTACCATCGGCACCCAGGCGCCTTCTCCGAACCCCGAGCACAACCGCGGCGGTGCTTCAACGCGCAATGCCGACCGACGTCCTCCAGACCGCTTCAACGGTCTTCTCCATCGCGAGGCTTCAGCCCTTGATCCAGACTCTCAGTCCGCGGCTCTACACGCGGCCCGGATCTACGCCGCAGTTCGAGTGACAAGCAATCCCCGGCCGGTGGCAATGCTCCTGCTTTGCCTTGAAGAAACCGGACAAAGCGGTCCACCGAACCGTGGCCATTTCCGACCATGAATGGTATCATACAATAGCATGATTTATCTTCGCGAGGATGCCACATGGTCCAGATGAACGACATACACCCCCTCACCGCTTTCCTCCGCGATCACAAGGCCCACATCGAGCGGCTGTCCGAGACCGGCAGGCCCGAAGTGCTCACGATCAACGGTCGGGCTCGCGTGGTGGTGCAGGATGCGGAGGCCTATCAGCGGATGCTGGACGCTATTGACTCTGTGCAGACCGAACGCATCCTGAAGGACCGGATCGCGTCTCTTGATCGTGGCGAGCCCGGCGTTCCCGCCGCGACTGCTCTGGCGGAGGTGCGGAAAGCCCTCGGAACGAAGCGCTCCCGCAAGCGGTAAGAGCATGCGGTACACCGTTGTCTTACGTCCTCAGGCTCGCGACGAGGCTGTCGAAGTGGCGAAGTACATCGCCGAGCATGCATCGCTCGATATGGCCCTTCGCTGGTACGATGGACTCGAAAGAACAATCGAGAAGCTCTCGACGTTGCCCGCTCGCTTTCCGCTCGCCCGAGAGAACGGCATAGTCCCCGGCTACGAGCTCCGGCAGGTGACCTTCAAGTCGCACCGCGTGATCTACACGATCCGCGCACGGCAGGTGCACGTGCTGCACATCCGGCATGTTGCCAGGGCGGTTCTTGCTGACCAAGAGCTCGAGCTGTGAAGTGAGCGATCCGCGCTGCCTTTAGACACCCACTTTGCTGCTTCGCGGAGCCCGCTTCGGCCCCGCCTGCGTACCGTCCCCCGTGCTGACGCTCACCGTCATCCAGGGGCCCGACAAGGGCAAGACCTTCGCCCTCCCGCTCAACGAGCCCCAGCTCATCGGCCGTTCCTCCGAAGCCCTGCCCACCACCGACAACACCGTCTCCCGCCGCCATGCCGAGCTCACCCCCGACGAAGGCGAGTGGTTCATCCGCGACCTCGACTCCCAGAACGGCACCTACGTCAACGGCGTCAAGATCACCGAGCGCACCCGCCTCCGCCTCGGCGACCAGATCCGCACCGGCTCCACGCTCTGGATGTTCGGCCGCCGCGAGGACGACGAGTCCCGCGACGTCATCCGCGTCGTCCGCCCCGACCTGATGGACACCCAGGTCGAGCCCACCCTCGCCAGCAACGACGACTCGGTCATCCTCGCCGAGCCCGAGCCCCGCACCGCCGCTGTCCACCACCTCCAGGTCATCTACCGCCTCACCGCCCTCACCGCCCAGACCACCAACCGCAACGAACTCCTCGCCGGCGTCATGGAGCTCGTCTTCAACGAGTTCCGCCCCGAACGCGGCTTCATCCTCCTCAACGATGAGCCCTCGCCCGCCGAGGCCGCAAACGCACGCTCGCAGCAGCGCAACGCCATCCCGCAAACGCCGCGGCCCGTCGTCGTCAAATACCGCACGCCCCCCAAGGACAAAAAAGACGCCCGCATCCACGTCTCCAAGACGATCCTCCAGCACGCCATGACCGGCAGCGAGGGCGTCCTTTCCAGCAACGCGATGACCGACCCGCGCTTCGCCAAGGGCGACAGCGTCCAGCAGTTCCACATCCGCTCCGCGCTCTGCTCGCCCATCGAGTTCGGCGACCGTAAGTTCGGCGCGATCTACGTCGACTCCTCCATCGCCAACTACACCTTCACACCCGAGCAGCTCGCGCTGCTCAACGCGATCGCCCGCCACACCGGCCTCGCGCTCGCGAACGCCGACAGCTTCGCCAAGCGACTCGCCACCGAGCGTCTCGCCGCGATCGGCGAAACCGTCGCGAGCCTCTCGCACTCCATCAAGAACATCCTCCAGGGTCTCCGCGGCGGCGCGGACGTCGTGGACATGGGCCTCCGCAAGGAAGACCTCAAGATCGCCCGCGGCGGGTGGGCCATCCTGAAGCGCAACATCGACCGCATCATGGGCCTCACCATGAACATGCTCGCCTACTCCGCGCGCCGAACGCTCGAGTACGAGCTCATCAAGATCGGCCCGCTCCTCGAAGACTGCGCGCAGCTCCTCCACGACCAGTGCGTTGCCCGCGGCGTCGCGCTCATCATCGACGCCGACCCTGAGATGCCCCCGGTGCAGCTCGACCAGGGCCTCATGCACCAGGCGTTCATGAACCTCATGGGCAACGCGGTCGAGGCCGTCGAGCCCGAGACCGGCGCGGTCACCGTGAAGGCGACCTATCTCCCCGGACAGGGCGCGGCACGCGCCATGGTCCGTGTTGACGTCATCGACAACGGCCCTGGTATCGCCGCCGAGCGTCATCAATCCATCTTCCAGCCCTTCCAGACCACCAAGGGCCTCCGCGGCACAGGTCTCGGCCTCGCCGTGACGAAGCGCATCATCGAGGAGCACGGCGGCCGGATCCGACTGGATTCTGTCGAAGGCCGCGGCGCGACCTTTAGCGTCATCCTCCCCGCGGACGGCCAACGGATCGACCCCTCGGCCACCACCGCCTCCCGGTCGGGGTCTCCCGAATAGGGCTCGAACTTTCCGCACCGCCCCGAGGCGAGGAAGTTGATGAAACGCTAACCTACGGTCTCCCAGGGAAGAGCGGGGACCACTATGAGCAGCAGCGCAGCCGAGCATCCGTCATCCAGCCGCCGGCCTCCTCGAAAGCGTGACTCCGTCGCGTTCATCCGCGAGTTCATCCGACACCCCGGACGCATCGGCGCAATTGCGCCCAGCGGCCGCGCTCTCGCCGCGGCGATGGTCCGAGGGATCGACTTCAACAACGCCCACGCCGTCATCGAGTTCGGCCCGGGCACGGGCGTCTTCACTAAGGCCATGCTCGACGCGATGCCGTACGACTGGCTCGACCCCGTCCAGACCAGACGCAGCGGCAATGGCAAGGGCCGCTTTATCGCCATCGAGTTCAACGACAAGATGGCCGCGGCCGTGCAGAAGCTCTACCCCGAGGCCAAGGTCTACAACGACGACGCCGGCAACGTCGAAGCCATCTGCCGCAAGGAAGGGATCGAGCCGGGTACCGTTGACGCCATCATCAGCGGGCTTGCCTGGACCAGCATCCCCGAGCAGCCGCGCAAACGCATCCTCGAGGCGACACACCGGGTCCTCAAACCGGGCGGTGAGTTCCGCACCTTCACATACCAGGCCTCGATGCTCGTCCGCAGCGCGTGGGTCTTCCGCAAGATGCTCCGCCAGACCTTTAAGGATGTGCAGGTCGGACGTGTGGTCTGGCGGAATATGCCGCCCGCCTTCGTCTACCGCTGCATCAAATAAAGAACCCCCGCCCCCCGAGCGCCGCACGCAGTCGTGGCAGCGATGTATGGGGGGCAGGGGTCGAAGAGGTCGAAACTCGAGTGCCCTAAGGGTATCCCCGCAGGCCGATAATTCAATCGGCTCTTGTCCGATTTTCACGCCAGATCGAACACCAGGAACTCGCTGTCGGTGCCCGCGGCGATGGTCACCGTCGGCTCGTCCTCGATGGCCGCGCCGTCGCCCGCGGCCAGCGCCTGGCCGTTGACCGTCACGCCGCCGCGGACCACCTGCACCCACGCCCCGCGCTTCGCGCCGAGCGCCAGTTCGACCGTCTTCCCCGCGCTCAGCAGCGAGGCATAGATCCGGGCGTCCTGGTGGATCGCCATCGAGCCGTCAGCGCCGTCCGGCGAGGCAACGAGGCGGAGGACGTCCCGCCGCTCGCTGTCGGGGAAGGGCTTCTGGTCATACCGGGGCTCGTGCCCCTTGCGGTCCGGCATGATCCAGATCTGCAGCAGGTGCGCCGGCTCGGTGTCCGAGGCGTTGTGCTCGCTGTGCACGATGCCGGTGCCCGCGGAGATCCGCTGGACCTCGCCGGGCTTGAGCACCGCCGAGTGCCCGCCGGCGCCGATGCCGTCGCGGTGGCGCAGCGCGCCCGAGACCATATAGGTGATGATCTCCATGTCGTTGTGCGGGTGGGCGTCGAAGCCGAAACCCGGCGCGACACGGTCCTCGTTCATCACCCGCATCGACCGGAAGCGGATGTTCGCCGGGTCGTAGTAGTCCGCGAAGGAGAAGGTGTGGCGTGCGGAGAGCCAGCCATGCTCGCCGCGGCCGCGGTCGGACGATTTGCGGATTCGGATCATGGGAACTGTCCGCTGTGGAACAACTGCATGGCCGCCGCGCGGCCCGGCGTCACGCGACGCCCGCCAGGCGCCGAACCGTCATGTCGAAGTTGTGGACCATGTTCGCGCGGAGGCCGTACACCACCGCGAGGTACGCGACCGCGGCGATGACGCAGCCGATCAGCAGGCCGATCCGTGCGGAGGCAAGGCCGAACTGGTTGACCGTGCTCGCCAAGGCATCCTCGGGGTAGATCGTCGAGAGCACCGCCGTCATCGGCGACAGGGCCGCGATCGCGGTGCCGACAAACTGGAAGTCGGTCCCGCTCTTGTACGCGCACAGGCCGACGATGCCGCTGACGATTCCGACGACGCCGACCGTCGCGACGACCGCCGAGAGCGAGCCCTTGCTCTTGAGCGACCACTGCATGCCGACCATTACGCAGAACGCGATGAACGGGACCATCACGACGCCGACGACGAGCCCCGCCTCCGGGAGCACCGCCGGCACCGGGATCGTGGCGCCCGTCTGTGTCCCGAGCACCGGCGCGTTGTAGATCACGCCGCCCTCGCGCGACAGGATGTCCATCTGCGCGAGCAGGACATACAGGCCGGCGATCAGGAGCGTCCCGACCGGCACGGCGATGAGCGGCAGCAGGTAGGCGACCATGCCGCGCATCTTGCCGCCGAGGTAGGACGCCGGCGTGATGGGCGTGGTGAGGAGCAGGTCGAGCGTGCCGTCCTCGCGCTCGCGTGCAACGGCCGTCGCGGCCATGTTCACCGCGACCAGCGAGATGACGGCCAGCTCGCCGATCACGGTGTAGAAGACCAAGTCGCGGAACACGGCCACGGGCATCGAGGTGCCGCTGCCATGGAAGTACAGCACGAGGGCAAGAGCCCAAAGCCCTCCGCAGACGATGAACGACCAGCGCGCGAGCATGCGGCCGAACGTGGCGTTGCGGGCCGCGGCCTCGCGCCAGGCGATCGGGTTGTGCCACACATGACGGGGCGGGCGGAACTCCGCACCCTTCGCGCCGAGGCCGAACATGCGGCGGTACCATGGGATACCGCCGCGCCCGCGCATCCCGCCCAGCCCGGCGAGACCGCCGATGCGGACGGTGAACGTCGAGGCGATCATGAGCACCGCGCTCAGGCCCGCCGAGAGCCAGCACCACGTGTGCACGGGCTTCTCCAGGAACCACGCCGCGAGCCCGGTCTGCGAGCCCTGCGGCGCGGCGACATAGCCCGAGGGGTTCAGCAGCGCGGACAGCGCGAGGAACGGATTGATCGCCGTCATCCAGGTCACGCTCACGCCGCCGCCGTAGATCTGGTCGATCGCGTACGTGACGGCGAGGTAGCTGATCACCGAGACGTAGAACGCGAAGACCGCACGCTTGCCGACAAGGCGGCTGACCGAGAGGGCAATGGCCATCGAGCCGACGAGCAGCGCAGCGCACGCCGCGATCAGGTAGCTGGCGAAGATCGACGAGCCGGGCACGCCGCCGAAGTACTGGGTAAGCGCAAAGAGCGGCAGGCTTGAGAAGAGCAGGCCCAGGATGAAGAACAACCGGCCGAAGAGGTTGCCCAGCACGATCTCGCCGGCGGACATGGGCGTGGTGAGCAGGATGTCCCACGTGCGCGGGTTGGCCTCCTGCGCGATCGCGCCGGCCATGAAGACGGGGGCGAGGATGCAGATGAGGGCGATCTGAAGGTAGGCGACGACAGCGAAGCTGCCCGACGCCGCCGCCGCGAGCTTGAGCTGCGAGAGCGGCCCAGCGCCCTGCATGGTGAGGAGCAGGTACAGGAG
>JAEYNG010000119.1 GCA_023412695.1 Planctomycetota bacterium
CCGATGGACCCGTCGCTGGGCGCCGAGGACCTGCCCTACGCGATCTATTACCCCGAGGGCTTCGCCAGCGCGAACAACAGCACCTTCATCCCGATCGTCAATGCCAACGACCAGCCGGTCCGTGTCGTCGTCATCGCCCACTACGAGGGCGCGGCGGCGTCGGACGTGCTGTTCGATTCGAGCGTCGATAAGGCGGCGGGCTACATCGCGGCGAACAAGCGCGACGGCATCACGATCACGACGCCGGAGCTCTACGCCGCGGGCAACGCCCAGCGCGTGCTGAGCCAGATCGCCGGGCGCGACGGCGTGCGCAAGCAGACGCCGTACGCGATCGAGGTCCGCTCGAGCCTGCCGGTGGGCGCGACGCTGAGCCACTACGACTTCAATATCTCAACGGGCGAGGCGTTCACCTCGACGCTGAGCACGGTCTGGACGTTCGGCGACGGCACGAAGGCCGCGAACGTGCAGGACGCGGTGGTGTTCTACAACCCCAACGACGAGCTCGTGAAGGTGACGCTGACGCTGTACCGCTCCAACGGCACGACGGTCGTGTCGCAGCGGAGCGTGCAGCCGCAGAAGCGCGGCGGGTGGCTGCTCAAGGACTTCCCGCAGCTGGCCAACGGCGAGACGGTGGGCATCAAGGTCGAGGGCGAGGCGCCGATCGTCGCCGCGCTCACGCACTTCGACGCCGCCGCCCAGTACGGCTACGCGACGCTCGGCACGCCGTCGATCGGCGAGACGCGCGGCGTGTCGCCCGAGGGGCAGTTCGGCGTCGGCGCCCCGGACGAGACGATCGGCGTGCTCAACGCCGGCTCGGACGAGGCGAACGTCACGCTCACGTTCTCCTTCGCCAACGGCAGCGCGTACCGCCGGCAGCTGGTGGTGCCGGGCGGCATCCGCAGCACGATCAACGTCGCGAGCCTGCCGGGCTTCCCGGTCGGGCAGGCGTACGCCCTCAGCTACACCTCGAACCGGCCGGTCAGCTTCACGCTCCGGTCGCAGAACAACGGCGAGGGCTCCGGCACGCCGTTCGCTTCGCTCGCCTCGACGCAGTGGCTCTTCAGCGAGGGCTTCCGCCGCGTCAGCAACAACACGGTGACGGACTATCTCCGGATCTTCAACCCGACCGCCGAGTCCGCGACGATCTCGATCACGCTGGACTTCAACAACGGCGAGTCGGAGACGTTCCTGCGGCAGGTCTCGCCGCGGGCGGCGAACACGTTCAACCTGCACTCGTTCATCACCGGCCTGCGTCGCACGCAGGGCACGGTGGTCGGGTTCGGGTCGTTCTTCGGTGTCCGCGTGAAGTCCTCGGTGCCGATCGTGGCGTTCCAGGGCCACTTCGACACGGGCCTCGGCGGCGGCTTCGGCACCCTCGGGACCGCGCTGGGCACGACCGGCGTCCCCGCCTGATCAGTCTTTGCCTGACCCGCCTCCGCCTGAATCGGGCCTCGCACATCCAGAAACAGTTTTCTCCCCCGCGTCGGTGTCCTCCGGCGCGGGGGAGTTTTTTTCCCCTGCCCGCCTAAGATGCACACTGGCGCACGCGGGCGTAGCCGCTTGGCGCCGACGCATACGAGGGCGTAGCTCAGTTGGTAGAGCAGCGGACTTTTAATCCGCGGGTCCCGAGTTCGAGTCTCGGCGCCCTCATTGGATTCCCCCGCACCGGCCGCCCGGGCGGGCTGCGCGGCAGGCGCAGGGGGAAGGGCATCCGCGCATGAGCCAGACGGCCATCTCACCGTTCCAGACCAGCGACGCCGACGCGCACGGTACGCTCGTGGTCCACGCGATCTGGTCGGACCGCGCGCTCCACCTTTGGGCCGAGACGGCCTCGGGCTTTGCCGGAGAGGCGGGCAAGGCCAGCGAGGGCGCTCATCCGTTCGCGGCGGATGCAAATGGGCTGGCGGGGTTGCGAGCGGCGTTGCAGGGTGTCGAGGCGGCGGAGGGGCGCGTGAAGCTCCGCCTGCCCACGCAGCACGACGGGCGTCCGATGCCCAGTCCGCGGCTCGCCCACGCGGTGGGGCACGAGGCCGAGGACGCGGGCGACGGCGAGGCTCGGCTGTTCGGCTCGTTCGAGGCCGCGACGCTGAAAGTCGATGCGCCGCACGCGCCGGCCGCGCTCGAGCTGATCGACACCTACGAGGGCCCGGGCGTGAGCGCTGGAGAGAGCGTCGGCTTCTTCGCCGCGGCGGCGCGGGTGGTGCTGCACCTGCTGTCGCAGCAGCGGTTCGTGCCGACGCTGTACCAGGACTCGGCGGGGACGCTCCGCGGCGTGTGGCAGCCGTGGCTGAGCGATGACGCCGCGGGCGCGCGCGTCGCCGCACTGCTCGAGGCCATGCCGGGCGAGGCGCGGTGCGCCGAGGACGCGTTCGGGCACGACGGGTGGAGCGTGCTGGAGTCGTTCCTGACGACGGTGGGGGATGCGCTCTGCCGCGATGCGCTGACGCGGGAGTCGATGGGGGACGCGATCGAGGGGCGGGACGTTCGCGCAGACCCGCAGGTGTCGTGGTTGAGCGGTCTGCTGGTCGGCGAGGCGGAGCTGAAGGGCTCCGACGCCGCGAAGGAGCGGACGGAGCTGGTAAAGAGTGTCCGCCGGTGGGTGGGCGGGCTTGAGGAGCGCGGCGCAGGCTCGCCGTGGCGACTGATGCTCCGGCTAAGCGAGCCGCTCGATCTCGGCGGGGTGGGGGAGCTCGAGCCGCCGGCCGATACGGTGCGGTGGACGCTGACGCTGGGCCTGCAGAGCGTGACGCACCCGCGCGTGAAGCTCGATGCGCAGGACATTTGGCTGTTGCCCGGCGGAGGCACGGGGAGCGCGACGGTCGAGGGGCTGCGGATCGATTCTCCACAGGATGTGCTCTTGGCGGAGCTGGGACGCGCGGCGCGGCTGTATAAGAAGCTTGAGGGCGTGCTGGAGGAGCCCGAGCCCGAGTCGATCGAGCTCTCAACGAGCGAGGCGTACAAGTTCTTCCGCGAGTTCAGGCCGCTGCTGATCGAGCAAGGCTTCGGCGTTGAGACGCCGGACTGGTGGGACTCGCCGACGATCCGGCTCGGTGCGCGGCTGGTGGTGACGAGCGAGGATGTGGACTTCGCGCGGGCTGGTGCGAGCGGTGCGCAGCCGGCGGCCGCCCGGGTGGGGCTGAACACGCTGGTTGATTACAAGTGGCAGATCGCGGTGGGCGAGACGACGCTGACGCTGGAGCAGTTCGAGCTGCTGGCGGCGCAGCACTCGCCGCTTGTGCGGCTGAACGGGCGGTGGGTGGAGATCCGCCCGGAGGATCTGAAGGCCGCGGTGCGGTTCATCGGCGAGAACCCGGGCGGGAAGATGGAGGTCGGGCGTGCGCTGCGGCTGGCGTACGCGTCGGACGTGCGCGAGACGGGCGTGCCGATCCTCGGGATGGAGGCGACGGGGTGGGTCGCCAAGGTGTTCACGGATCCGAATAGCAACAACACGCTGCCGATCCTGAACCCGCCGGAGAGCTTCGTCGGGACGCTGCGGCCGTACCAGGTGAAGGGCCTGTCGTGGCTGGCGTTCCTCGACACGCTTGGGCTGGGCGCGTGCCTCGCGGACGACATGGGCCTCGGCAAGACGATCCAGCTCCTGGCGCTGCTGGCGGATGAACGCGAGCGTGCGAACGAGGCCGCGGCGGTGAACGCGCAGGCCGAGAGGCCCGGGCCGACGCTGCTGGTGGTGCCGATGTCGGTGGTTGCGAACTGGGTGCACGAGGCGCGGCGGTTCACGCCGACGCTGCGGGTGCTGGTGCACCACGGCCCGGACCGCGCGCTGGGGGACAGGCTGTTCGAGAAGGCGATGGCGTCGGACGTCGTGGTGACGACGTATGCGCTGGTGCACCGCGACCGCGAGCACCTCGAGCGCATCGGGTGGTGGCGCATCGTGCTCGACGAGGCGCAGAACATCAAGAACCCGTCGGCCAAGCAGACCCGCGCGGTGCACGCGATCGATGCGCCGCGCCGGATCGCGCTCACCGGCACGCCGGTCGAGAACCGGCTCGGCGAGCTGTGGTCGATCATGGACTTCCTGAACGCCGGGTACCTCGGCTCGAGCGGGGAGTTCCGGCGGAAGTTCGCCGTGCCGATCGAGCGGTACCACGAGAAGCACAAGGCCGCGCAGCTCCGCGGGCTCGTGCAGCCGTTCGTGCTGCGGCGGCTCAAGATCGACCCGGCGGTCATCAGCGACCTGCCGGAGAAGGTCGAGAGCAAGGAGTACTGCTACCTCACGCCCGAGCAGGCGGGGCTGTACCAGGCGTGCGTGTCGGACATGCTCGGCGCGGCGGACAAGGCCACGGGCATCCAGCGCAAGGGGTTGGTGCTCGCCGGGCTCATCAAGCTCAAGCAGATCTGCAACCACCCGGCGCAGTTCCTCAAGGAGCGCGGCGAGGACACCGACGCGCCGCTGCAGGACGGCGCGGGGATCCCCATGCCCAGCCGGAGCGGCAAGTGCCAGCGGCTCGTCGAGATGCTCGAGGAGGTGCTCGCGGCCGGGGACAAGGCGCTCGTGTTCACGCAGTTCCGCCAGATGGGCGAGCTGCTCGCGGGCATGCTGCGGCGCGCGTTCGACCGGGAGGTGCTCTTCCTGCACGGCGGAACGACGGCGGCCGAGCGGCAGCGGATGATCGAGGAGTTCCAGGGGACCGGCCCGGGCGCGAAGAAGACCGCGGCCGGCGGCGGCAACGCGGGCGGGCCACCGATCTTCGTGCTGAGCCTGAAGGCCGGCGGCGTGGGGTTGAACTTGACCGCGGCGAACCACGTGTTCCACTTCGACCGGTGGTGGAACCCGGCGGTCGAGGCGCAGGCGACGGACCGGGCGTACCGCATCGGCCAGACGCGGACGGTGCAGGTCCACAAGTTCGTCGCGGGCGGGACGCTGGAAGAGAAGATCGACCAGATGATCGAGGAGAAGATGACGCTCGCGCAGGAGATCATCGGCTCGGGCGAGGCCTGGCTGAGCGAGCTGTCCACCAGCCAGCTGCGCGACCTGCTCGCGCTGCGGTCCGACGCGGTCGGGGACGAGGAGTAAGCGGCGGACATGGCGACCACCCCACCATCATCTTCTCCGCCGCCGTCGCCGGGCTCGCGCCCAAACCACCGGTCGATCCGCCCGCCGATGGAGCGGCCCCCGCCGTCGCACCCGCGCATGGAGCGGCGGCCCGCGCTGCCGGCCAAGCCGACGGCCAACCCGCGGCGGGTGGTGGGGGGCGTGCGCCTGCAGGCCAAGGTCG
>JAEYNG010000144.1 GCA_023412695.1 Planctomycetota bacterium
GGTAAGGGGAGGTGGTTTGTGCTAGACTTGCCCCCTCAATGAATGGGTTCAACCGACGACGCCGGCCGCGGCCGGTGATCCTCGCAGGAGCGCAGCGCTGATGCGGAACAGCTTGATGAACGTGCGCGGGCTGGGGTGGGTGCTTGCGGCGGCGGTGATGATCGTGTCGGGCGTGGCGGCGGCGCCCGCCCGTGCGCAGGCGGACGACGCGCTTGAGAACATCAACCGTGAGTTTGGGCGTGTGCCGCAGGACAAGCGGTCGGACCTGATCCTGCTGCCGGTGCTCTCGGAGCTGCAGGACCCGCCGGCGTCGCTGGGGACGCTGATCCATCCGTGGATCAACCGGCCGGCGGAGCGGGCGGCGCTGCTGGGTTCGCAGGGCCCGGACTGGGCGTCGTGGAAGGCATGGGCCGAGGGCGCGCCGCAGAAGGCGGTGCTCGAGACGCTGCCGAGGATGACCGAGGAGCTCGATGCGCGGCGCGCGTTCGCCTTCGCGCAGCCGTACGGGATCGAGGGTGTCAGCGTCGAGCTGATCAACAAGGGGATGTACACGGACCTGGGCGACCCGCCGCTGCTGGCGCGGGCGCAGCACGGGTACATGCCGAAGATGCGGCACATGGAGGCGCTGGCGCACGTGGAGGCGTCGCGGCTGGTGGAGGCGGGGAGCGTCGATGACGCGCTAATGCTGATGACCAACTGGGTGCTGTTCTGCCGGCAGTTCGCCGACCGGCCGATGCTGGCGGAGAAGGTGTGGGGGATGGAGGGGATGGAGCTGGGGCTGGTGCGTCTGCGCGACATCGCGTACACGGACTTCATGGCCTCGCCGCGGAAGGCGACGCAGACCAAGCTTGTCGAGGTGTTCAAGAAGCTGATCCCGCGTGGGTACATGGACCTCGACCGCCTGATGCTGCCCGAGGGCGAGTTCGCGGCGAAGCTGCAGCTGATCAACCGTGTGATGGAGCCGGGCGGCGGTGTGAACACCGGCGAGTTCGCGACCGAGATGGCGCGGATCTCGACGGTGGACCGGCCTCTGCGGCGGTTCGCGGCGGCGGCGTACTGGACCGAGGTGCAGGGCGCGCACGCCGAGGACCTCGAGACGCGGCAGGAGCTGAACCGCCTGCGCAACGACTGGACGACCCGGTGGAACCTGTCGTTCTTCGACCCGATCCTGCAGAACCGGACGGAGTTCCAGAAGAACGTGCAGGGTCGCGCGAAGTTCGCGGTGGTCGGGATCGGGATGGAGCAGATCGAGGAGCTGTTCTCGATCCGTCAGCGGCTGCGTGTGGAGGCCGCGGGCACGCGGATGAGCCTCGCGGCGTACGCGTTCGTGGTGGCGAACAACCACATGCCGCCGGGGCTGGCGGCGGTGCGTCCGGCGTTCACGGACGGCGCGCCGCTCGACAAGGACCCGTACAGCCCGCCACGGGACCGCTTCGATATCCGCTACTTTGTGCCGGGCAAGGACACGCCGCGCGGCCCGCAGGGGCAGGAAGTGCCGTACGTGCTGGGGATGTTCCCGCCGAAGCCGGAGCCGGAGTTCGAGGTGCCGATGATCTCGAACCAGTTCGTGATCTACTCCGTCGGTCCGGACGGGCTGGACTCGATGGTGCAGAACGTGACGCAGACGCGGGCGGGCGTTCGCGGGGATTACCTGCTGTGGCCGCCGCTGCTGTCGCTTGAGCGGACGTACCTGCGAGAGAAGGGCGAGCTGCGGTGAGGCGTGCGGCCGCACCCCGGTGACGGCTCGGGCGTATGAAGAGATTCAGCGAGCGGGCGGCGCGGTCTGCGCCGCGGCCGCGAGTCGGAGTTTGAACACGCATGGCAAGGCATCCTGACGCGCACAAGGTGGTGATCATCGGCTCGGGCCCGGCGGGCTGGACGGCGGCGATCTACGCGGCCCGGGCGAAGCTCGACCCGGTGGTCTACACCGGTGTGCCGAAGCAGGACCCGGGGCCGATCCTGCCGGGCGGACAGTTGATGTTGACGACCGAGGTGGAGAACTACCCGGGCTTCCCCGAGGGCATCGTGGGCCCGCAGATGATGAGCCAGTTCCAGAAGCAGGCCGAGCGCTTCGGGACGAAGGTGCTGATGGAGGACATCGCGCGGTGCGAGTTCTCGCGGGTGCCGGGCGCGCCGCACGTGCTGCACACGGCGGAGGGGAAGGTCGTCAAGGCGCACGCGGTGGTCATCGCGACGGGCGCGACGGCGAACTGGCTGGGGCTGGCGAACGAGATGCGGCTCGCGACGACGGGCGGCGGTGTCTCGGCGTGCGCGGTGTGCGACGGCGCGCTGCCGGCGTTCCGCAACAAGCCGCTGGGCGTTATCGGGGGCGGCGACACGGCGATGGAGGAGGCGACGTACCTGACGAAGTTTGGCTCGACGGTGTACATCATCCACCGGCGGGACTCGCTGCGCGCCAGCAAGATCATGCAGGATCGGTTTCTCTCGCGTCCGAACGCGAAGGTGCTGTGGAACAAGGTGGTGGTGGATGTGCTGGGCGATGCGCATATCAGCGGCGTGCTGCTCGAGGACACGGTGACAAAGGAGCGGTCCACGCTCGAACTCGGCGGGCTGTTCGTCGCCATCGGTCACACGCCGGCGACGAAGTTCCTGCTCGGCTCGGGGATCGAGTTCGATTCGAGCGGCTACGTCGCGCTGAAGAGCCGCAACAGCTACACGAACATCCCGGGCGTGTTCGCGGCGGGGG
>JAEYNG010000168.1 GCA_023412695.1 Planctomycetota bacterium
GCTGGGCAATATCACACACTCCGGGGAGGACTTTCACACGCCGCGGGGCGTGGGAGAATGTCGGTCCCATCGATGGGGGAGAGGATAGCGGCGCGGGCCGCGGCGAGCGCGAGTGGTGGTGGAGCAAGGACTTGCGCGCGGAGCGCGATTCGTAAACGTCAGCCCCACCGGAAGTTGGTGGAGAAGCGGTGCGCGCAAGCAGTTTTCCACCGTTTATCCGGTGAAATTTGACTCATTTTGGGGAGAACGACGATTTGTTGTGTGTAAGTGTTGGTGTCGAAGAAGTTTGGAGGACTGCGCGGACAAAGGGCCTAGCGAACTGGCGGCGAACCATGTATGCTCAGCACGTCCGCGTCCTGCAAGACTGCTCCAGATGGCATAGACCCACTTCAGGGTCCCTGAAATCAGGAGCAAGGGTCGCGTGTGTAACCATGACGACGCTATGGTAAGGTGTAGGTGCCCGGAACGGGTCAATGGGGACTTGGGGCTGGGCGAAGCGTTTGTGTGTGGAAGAAACCGATTCCTTCTCTCTGAGCCCTTCCGTGACGCAGGGCACTGGAGGTCTTGATGAGCACAATGGCGCGAGACGGATCGAACGCCCTTGGTGCGTGTATCCGGATCACGGAGAGCATCTGCGGGCTGCCCGCGGTCGCCACTCAGGACTGGTGCGACCGCGCGGCGTCGGCTCTCCTGTCGATTCACCAGCCGTCGATCTGCGTCTGCATGATCGGCGAGGCGGATTCACGCGGGAACATTTCACGACAGGAAGCGACCGGGGTCGCGGGGTGTTACGTGGCCGAGGTCACCACGACCGTCGGCCGCTCCGCGTCGTCCTCGGCGATCGTGCCGTTCGACTCGAACGACGCGACGCTCGCGCGGGTGCGCACGAGCTTCGCGCAGGCGAGGGAGCTTTCCTGGGCGCCCGGGCCGATCGGTCCGGGCACCGTCATTACCGGGGGCCCCGAGCAGTTCGGGCTGGGGCCGAACTGGCAGATGAGCGGGCTCGGGAAGCGGTGGGCGGATGTTCCGTATACGTCGCTGACGCTCGGGCTGGCCGCGCTGGGCAGCGCGCCCAACGGGCGGTCGCTGATCGTCGAGTTCGCGCGGACGGGCCCGGGGACGACGGACCCGGAGCAGGACGCGGCGGTGCTGCGTGCGGTGATGGTGCCGCTGGCGCGGCGTGCGCTGATGGCGGTGGGGACGGACCCGACGGACGGCTCGCACTGGCTGACGCAGCGTGAGCAGGTGATCCTGCAGCACCTCCTTCTGGGCAAGTCGGTGCGCGAGATCGCCGACGAGCTGGGCCGCAGCCCGCACACGGTGCACGACCACGTGAAGAGCCTGCACCGGAAGCTGCGTGCGAACAGCCGGGGCGAGCTGGTGGCGAAGGCGCTGGGGTACACCGACCTGGTGCAGACGCAGAACTCGTCGAGCGTGCATGTGAACACGCCGCAGACGATCTGAGCACGCGGGGGGAAATGAATCAGTGAGCGAGGGCCCGGGCAGATTGCCTGGGCCCTTGTCGTTTACGGGTTGGGCGCGCCGGCGACGGGGACTCGGGCCTCGGCGATTCGGTCGGCGATGCGCGCGGCGAGGAGGCGATCTTCCTCGCGCGCGACGGAATACACGGGCTGCATGCCGCGGGTCTGCAGGTCGGGGTCGGTGTAGTAGGTGGAGTGGCGGATGGAGACGTTGCTGACGCGCCAGCCGGGGCGGTGGTTGCGCTCGACGATCACGCGGATGCGCATGAGCATGTCGGTGTCGAGTGCGCGGAGGTCGGGCGGGAGCGCGGCGTCGTCCGTCGGCTCGGGGGGGACGGCGGGTTCGAAGGTGATGCGGAGGGTGCGGGCGTGGCGGTGGAAGAGGTCGCCGAACTCCTGCGAGACGGAGGATTGATCGCCGGACCAGGGCGTGGCGATGCCGGCGGAGCCGCTGGGCCAGGTGGTGATGATGCCGGAGTAGGCGTCGACGCGCTCGAGGGTGAAGCCGGCGTCGCGGAGCTCGTCGCGTGCGGCGTTGAACGCGGCGGCGTATTTGCCGGCCGGGACGCGGAGGGTCTGGTCGTCCACGTGCACGAGGTCGAGCGGCTCGGTGGCGGTGCGCGTCGAGGTGCAGGCGGGGAGGAGCGCGACGGCGATGAGGAGTGGGAGGAGGCGGGGCATGGTGAAGCGTACGGGGGAAGGCGGGCGTGGGATGATGGATCAGCCGGGTTCGGCGGTGACGCAGTGCTGGATGAGGCTCCAGGCGTCGCGGACGTGTTCCTCGCGGGTGGTGGTCGAGCCGATGGCCATGCGGAGGACGGCGCGCTGGGGCGCGGCGTCGACGGCGGGGAGGATGCTGTGGATGAGGTAGGCGCGGCCGGAGGCGTTGATGCGCTCGAGGAGCGCGCGGTTGGCGGCATCGGGGTCGGGGAGGCTTGCGCCGTCGGCGTCGCGGATGAGCCGGAAGCAGACGAGGCTGAGGGAGCGCGGGCAGGCGAGCTCGAAGCGCGTGTCGGCGAGGACGAGGGACTCGAAGAGCCCGCCGAGGTGCACGTGGTGGCGGATGTGCGCGCGCAGGCCGGAGAGGCCGTAGTGGCGGAGGACGAACCAGAGCTTGAGCGCGCGGAAGCGTCGGCCGAGGGGGATCTGCCAGTCGCGGTAGTCGATGACCGCGCCCGATTCGCTCGCGGCGTTGCGGAGGTACTCGGGGGTGATGCTGAGCGCGTTGAGGAGCGCGGAGCGGTCGCGCGTCCAGAAGGCGTCGCAGTCGAAGTTGGTGAGGAGCCACTTGTGCGGGTTAAAACAGAAGGAGTCTGCGTGTTCGACGCCGCGGATGAGGTGCTGGTGCTCGGGGCAGACAAGGGCCGCGCCGGCCCAGGCGGCGTCGACGTGGAGCCAGGGGCGCTGCGCGGGGTCGGGGATGGCGCGGGCGATGGCGACGGCGATTTCGTCGAGCGGATCGAACGCGCCGCAGCCGGTGGTGCCGACGGTGGCGACGACGCAGCAGGGCGTGCGGCCGGATTCGATATCGGCGCGGAGGGCCGATTCGAGCGCGGCGGTGTCCGTGCGGAAGTAGGCGTCGGTGGGGATGAGGCGGATGTTGTTGCGGTCGGTCGCGCTGGTGGCGATGCCGGCGATCATCGCGGCCTTGATGACGGAGGAGTGGGCCTGGTTGGAGGTGTAGATGGTGAGATTGTCGCGCGAGGAGTTGCGGCGTGCGCGCTCGCGGCCGGCGAGGAGGGCGACGAGCGTGGCCTCGCTGGCGGTGCCCTGGATGACGCCGCCGCCGGTGTTGCCCGGGGAGAGGAAGGAATCGGGGAGGCCGATGGCGCGGCCGAGCCAGTCGAGGATGCGGGTCTCGATCTCGGTGCAGGCGGGGGAGGTCTGCCAGAGCATGCCCTGGACGCCTAGGCCGGAGGAGAGGAGGGCGCCGAGGATGGCGGGGCCGGAGGCGTTGGCGGGGAAGAAGGCGAAGAAGTTGGGGGACTGCCAGTG